>CAVKAB010000154.1:0-2873 GCA_963653985.1 Bacteroidaceae bacterium | reverse complement strand
ATTCCAAAAACTCTAACAATAACCCAACATATAATCATAATAATCATTGGAGTTTTACTATATCCAGCACCTCTTAAGACTCCACTTATTCCATGTGAATACGCAAGTAAAAAATAAAAAGGTGCAATAATTCTAATTTGGACTAATGTTGATTTGATAACATTTTCAGTATTAGTAAAAAGCATTACTACATATCTTCCAAGTAAAATAATTAATATTCCTAAAAATTCCGTAAATAATATTGATGTAATTAATCCTTTAATAGCTCCATCTTTACTTCTTTTATAATCTTTAGCACCTATATTTTGACCAACATAAGTAGAAAGTGCCATTGAAAATGAACCACTTGGCATAGTAGCAAAACCTTCAATTTTAGAATATGCTCCAAATGATGCAGTAGCAAGTTTACCAAATGAATTAACATTTGAAAGAATGAATGTATTTGAGAAAGAAATAATACTATTTTGTAAACCAGTAGGAACTCCATATTTAATAATTTTAATTAATTCATCTTTATGGAATCTTAACTTTCTTGGATCTAATCTATAGTCTTCTTTAGATTTAATTAATTGCATAAATGTTAAAAAAGAAGATACAGCTTGTGCAACAATTGTAGCAATTCCTGCTCCAATTATTCCCAATTTAAAAACTGCTACAAACAATAAGTCTAATAAAATATTAATAATTGATGCAATTATTAAATAATATAAAGGTCTTTTAGAATCACCTACTGCACGTAAAATACTACTTCCAGCATTATACATAACAGTAAAAATAACTCCTATAAAATAAGTATGAAAATATGTTATAGAATTAGGAAGAATTTCTTCATCAGTATTCATAAGTTTAAGTAATACTGGCGCTAAAAAATATCCAACAATTGATAAAACAATACCTAAACAAAAAGAAAATAAGGTAGTTGTATGGATTGTTTTTGACATTCTTTCTTTATCTTTTGCACCAAAATATTGTGCAATTACAATTCCTGCACCAACTGATATTCCTTGAACAAGTCCAATAAGTAAGTTAATTAATGATCCACTTGAAGAGACAGCTGCCATTGCTTCATCTCCTACAAATTGACCAACAACTGCACTATCACAAATATTATAAAGTTGTTGAAATAAGTTTCCCAAAAGTAAAGGTAATGTAAAAAGTATAATTACTTTTAAAGGACTACCTTTAGTCATATCAATATTTTTACTTTTAACCTTTTTCTCTTTTATTTCCGTATCCATAGCATCTTAAATTATATCAAGAAAATACGTTTTACATAAAGCATATGCTTTATTATTTTTAATTAATTTATCGTTTGAATTTTTAGAGATTATAAAATTAATTGAAGCTGATATCAACTTTATGCAATAAAAAATCAACTATATTTATATGAGTGATACCATCATGAGATGTGTCTTTTAAATCTAAAGAAAATACATATTTTAAACAATGTTCATCTACTTTATCAAAAGCCCTATATTCTCTATCAAAAGTTTTTTGATCATTCATATAAAAAGCTACTTGAATCATGCATTTTTTGTTACCATTTAAAACGACAAAATCTATTTCACCATCTCTTAATTTCCCATATCTAACTTCATAACCTCTAGATATAAGCTCATTATAAATAACGTTTTCTAATGCAAAGGTATCATCGATTTCAATGATATTTCCTAAATTATTTCTAATTCCAACATCAATTGCATAATATTTTTTTGTACCATTTAAACATTCCTTTCCTTTTAAATAGTATGGCTTACATTCTTTAATAAAATAGCATTCTTCTAAATAGCTAACATAATTATTTACTGTAGCAGAAAAGGCTTTTTGTTCATCTTTGCTTTTTGAATTTTTTAAATAATTTGCAGTAGATAATGCATTAAAATTCTACAAGTTGTAGAAATTACATATTTAAAAACATTTTTAAATTCTGATCTATCAATTTTAGGATGCGATTCAAAAACATCTTTTTCAATAATTGAATTATATAATCCATCTAAATAACTTCTAATATCGTTTTCTGTTTGCTCTTCAAACCTTTGAGGCATTCCACCAAATTCTAAATAATCATTAAAAGTATTTTCATCAATTTGAATATTATTTTCTTTTTTATACTCTAACACTTCATCATATGAAAAAGGATAAATTTGAAATTCTTTAGCGCGTCCAGTTAATCTATCCTGTAATTTACCATGAAGTAATTTTAAATTACTTCCAGTTACAAACAAAGAACAATTATAGGTAATCCTAACTGCAGCAATAACTTCTTCAAACCTTTTAATATGTTGAATTTCATCAATAAAAATATAGTATTTTTTATCATCATTTATAAAATAATCCAAAATTCTATAAAGATCTTCTCCTTTTCTAATTAAACTACCTTTTGCTTCTTCTAAATTTAAATAAATAATTTTATTATCATCACTTTCAATTCTTTTATTATTTGCAAAATAATTTCAGATTTACCGCATTTCTAATTCCAGTAATTACCTTGATATATTTAGAATCATAAAATGGGCGTATTTTCTTTAAATATTTTTCTCTTTTAATAATATTTTCCATATTTAAAATTATAAATTATCATTTGAATTTCAACAAAAATGTAAAAATTCCACCGCTAATTTCAATTTATCAAGTGAATTTCAACAAATTTGTAAAAATTCACTCGTTATTTAGAAATTTTTGAATTTTAAAAGGAACTATATTTCAAGTTCCTTAGTTTAGTAAATCTAATAATTATTTAGAAAGTTCTTCATCAATTGCTTTTGCAGCATGTTTTCCTGCACCCATTGCAAGAATAACAGTTGCAGCACCAGTAACGGCATCACCACCTGCATAAACATGTTCACGTGTTGTTAAACCATATTCATTTTTAG
>CAVKAB010000153.1:0-2889 GCA_963653985.1 Bacteroidaceae bacterium | reverse complement strand
CTTTTCTTCTTACTTCATTTAATTCTTTTAAAGGAATAAAGATATTATTATCCATATCGATATTTAATTCTTTAATAAAATATGGAGTATCATTAAGTTTATTTAATTGTTTTTTTATATCTTCTTTACTAGTGCCTTTATTTAATGCACTTGTAATAATGTATTCACTATTAAAATATCCTTTATAATTTAAATATTCTATTTTAACAAAGATAGGTTTATTGATTTTACAAGTTAAAGATACTTTTAAAGGAAGTCTAGAATAAATATTATTTTTACTTTCTTCTTCAATTAATTTTAATTCTTTAATGTCTTTAGTTTTATACACTTTATCTTTTAAATGAACATTCTTTTCAAGATAAATAATTACTACTTTAGAAGAAGATTCAATTTCTTTAAAATCTGGATCAAACATTTTAGTAATTGGTAGAGATATTTCTTTTGTAATATCTCCATTTTCAATTCTAATAACATCTCCTTTATTTAATTCACTTGATAATCTAATCCACACTTTATTTTTATTAATATTGCAGATTTCTCCAATTAAATATCCATTGTTATTAGGTCTATCAATATTAGAAATATCTTCGATTTTAGCGTTATTAATAAATCCTTTAGTGTAATTTCTATTAAATACTTTATTTAATTCATTTAAATCAACATATGAATTATCAATTATTTTGCGATATGTAGAAGTGACTTTAGCAACATATTGAGGTTCTTTCATTCTCCCTTCTATTTTGAAAGAATCGATAAATCTCATATTATCAATAAAAGAAGAAGTATTTAAATCTTTTAAACTTAAAAGATATCCTTTCTTAATTAATTTATTATCATCTTCAATTAAAGAATATATTTGTCTACAACATCCTGCACATCTTCCTCGATTAGCACTTCTTTCTCCAATATAAGATGACATTAAACAATTTCCACTATAAGAAACACAAAGTGCCCCATGGATAAATGTTTCTACTTCAATATTTAATTTATCTTTAATCTCTTTTACTCTAGAAAGTGGAGTTTCTCTTGCTAAAACAACTCTTTTAATTCCTAAATCTTTAAAGAAAGCAGATGCATAAATATCATCAATTCCAACTTGAGTTGATGCATGAGCTTCAATACTTTTATAGTTATTAGTAATATAAGTAAGTAAAGTTAAATCTTGAACAATAATTGCATCTACTCCAATTTGAGCTAATTTATCGACGGTTTCAAAAGCTTCTTTTAATTCTTCATCAAAAAGAATTGTATTCATTGTGACATTAATTTTTACATTTCTTAAATGTGCATAATCTACAAATTCTTTTAAATTTTCTAAAGAAAAATTTGTAGCGTATGCTCTTGCACTAAATTTATTTAATCCTAAATAGATAGCGTTACATCCATTTGAAATAGCATTATAAAATGCTTCAGGAGTTCCAGCAGGTGATAATAATTCAATTTCATGTTTCATATGAGAATTATTTTAACATTTTAAAGATTGATATTTAATATATTAATGTTTGAATTTATAAAAATGATTGTTTTGTATACAAAATATTTCAAAAAGTTGATTTTATCTAAACTTTTTTGATTTTTTTTCAAAAAAGTTTAGTTAAAACTTAAAATTTGATATAATAAATTTATGGAAAAATTGTATAAAAGAGAAAAATATTTATCTAAATTGAGAGGCTTTTATCATGATACTGATATGATAAAGGTTTTAAGCGGAGTTAGAAGATGTGGTAAATCATCAATAATGGAATTAATTAGAAATGAATTAATAGAGAATGGAGCAGATCCTATGAACATTATTTTTCTAAATTTAGATTCAAAAGAGTATTTAGAAATTACTACTATTAAGAAATTACAAAAATTAATTGATAAATTAGTTAAAAATGTAAATGGAACTAAATATTTATTTATTGATGAAGTTCAAAATGTTAAAGGATTTGAAAAATTAATTAATGCTTATCGAGAAGAAAAAGATTATTCAATTTTTATAACTGGTAGTAATTCTTATCTTTTAAGTGGAGAACTTGCTACAAAATTAACTGGTCGTTATATTGAATTTAATATTAATACATTAACTTTTGAAGAATATATCGAAATGAAAAAATTTTTAAATATAAAAATTAGTAGTGATTTAGATGAAGAATTTTTTAATTATATTAAAGAAGGAGGCTTTCCATTAGCATTAAAATATAAATCTGACAACGAAAAAAGAATTTATATTAAAAGTGTTATTAATGAAATTTATGAAAAAGACATAAAAAGAAACAAAAAAATTAAAAATAAATCGTTATTTAATATAATTCAAACATATATTATTAATAATTTTGGATCAACAACCTCAGTTAATTCCATCGTAGAATATTTAAAAAATAATTCAAAAATTAAAACAGCTAAAATTACGATTTACAATTATTTAAAAATTTTAGAAAATGCAAAAATTATATCAAAGTGTGAAAGATTCGATATGAAATCAAAAAAATCTTTAAATGGAAGTGAAAAATATTATTTAAGCGATTTAAGTTTTTTCTTTGCAACAAATACTGATAATAGAATTGAATGGGGACCAGTTTTAGAAAATATTGTTTTTAATTATTTAAAAAGTAAGGATTATTCATTAAGCATTGGTAAAATAGGAAAATTAGAAGTTGATTTTATCGCAAGAAACATCGAAAATGAGTATCTTTATATTCAAGTTTGCAAAACGATTGATAATGATAATTATGATGAAAATGGGAAAAATATCACTGAAGAAAGAGAATATAGATCTCTTGAATCTATTAAAGATGGATATAGTAAATATTTATTATCTTTAGATAAACTTCTTCAAAAAAGAAATGGCATAAAACATCTTAACATTATAGATGTAATGATTAATAACAAAATATAGGTTTTATC
>CAVKAB010000152.1:0-2895 GCA_963653985.1 Bacteroidaceae bacterium | reverse complement strand
AATAATTACTTAGTAATTTTAATGATATTATTAAATATCACTTTTGTTTTATTAAATATTTATTTTAGTTCTAAAGGTTATAAGAATTCTTTAAAGAAAGTAAAGCTTAAAAATATTGGAATTATTTTATCATTTTCACTTATTTTTGGAGGTTCAGTTTCTTTACTATCTTCCTCCTATTCTACCTTATCTTCAGTTTCGAATATTTCTTCTTCAATTCGAGATTATTTTAATAATCCAATTAACGAAAAAGATAATTCTTATAATAAAAATAATGAGAATAGTGATAATCAAAATAGTAATGATTCTTCATCGAATGATTCTAAAGATGAAGCAGGAAAAACTGTATCAAAAGTCCCAATTTTATTAATTATTTTACTTTCTATTTTTGGAATTTTATTAATTATTCCTATATTTTTAATCATTAAAAATATAATTAAGAATAATAAACAGAAGAAGTTACTAAATTCTAAAGATCCAAAGATATTAATTAAATCAAATTATTTAGAATCTATTAAAATATTACGAAAATTAGGGATTAAATATCAAAATAAAGGATATTTAGAATACGTTAATGATTTAAAAGATTATGATTATGATTATAAAAATTTATATATAAACGCATCAAATATTTATTTAAAATCATCTTATAGCAATAATAAAATAGAAGAAAGTGATATAAAATTAATTAAAGAATTTTATATAAACACTAAAGAAGAATTATTTAAAAGATCAAAAGGAATAAAAAAGATATGGTGGAGGATATTAAGAAAATATGAATAAATTAAATAAAATTACACTTATTTTATTATCTTTAATATCTATTTCTTCATGTTCTAGATATAGAGTAAATAATGAAACTGGTAGTGTAAATCAAAATTCATCTAGTGAAGAGAATAAAATAGAACAAAATAAAAATAATTCTAACGAAAATGTTAATATTATTGAAGGAGAATATGATGATTTGATTAAAGATGGATTAGGAGATTTATATCCTTGTCAATATGTTAATTGTTATATTGAATCATCAAGTGATTATGTTTCTTATGGATCTGGATCAAATATTTCATCTTTAATTATTCAAAGTGGAGGATTAAATGTTTTAGATTCTTTAATTAATGTTGATATTAATAATATTCAATCATCTTTATTAAAGAATTTAGATATTTCTTTAATGATAAAAATTGTTAATAAGGATATTTTAGGAGAGGGTATAACATCATTAAATGAATCTAACTCATTAAAAAATAAGATTTTATCAAGAAGCGAATGGAATGATTTAAATTTTATTAAAACTCAAAATGTTTTATTAATGAGTGAAGAATTATTAGAATCTTCAAAAGGAAGGTTATATTTTAAGCTAATTGTGGCATCTTTTATGTATCCAACATTATTTAAGAATTTAGATATTGAAAAAGCGAATAAGGATTTATTAGAAAATAAAGGAATTTATTATTTTTATTAATATGAATAGATGTAAGTGGGTAAATTTAAAGAATCCAAAATATGTTAAATACCACGATGAAGAATGGGGGAAACTTAATTTAGATGAGCATTATTTATATAAAATGTTTATTTTAGAAACTTTTCAAGCAGGATTATCATGGGAATGTATTTTAAATAAAGAAGAATCTTTTAAAAAAGCGTATTTAAATTACGATATTGAAAAAATTATTAAATTTGATGAATCAAAAGTGGATGAATTAATGAAAAGCGAAGGAATTATCCATAATAAACTTAAAATCAAAGCGAGTATTTACAATTCAATAATTTATAAAAATATTGTTAAAGAGTGTGGATCTTTTAAAAATTATTTTTCTCTATTTTGGAATCACGAAATTATTTATGAATTTAATAAAGTTCAAAATGAATTAAGTGATAAAATATCATTAGATTTAAAAAGAAGAGGAATGAAATTTGTAGGATCAATTACAATTTATTCTTATCTTCAAGCGATTGGTATTATTAATTCCCACGAAAAAGATTGTTTTTTAAATCATAAAACAATAAAAGAAGGTTAAATATGGAAAGATTAGAAGAAGTTGAAGCAAGAATTAAGAAATTTGTAGATGATAGAGATTGGAATAAATATCATTCACCTGCTAATTTATCTAAATCAATAGTTTTAGAAGCAAGTGAATTACTTGAATGTTTTCAATGGGACGAAGAACATTATGATTTAGAACATGTAAAAGAAGAGCTTGCAGATACAATTAATTATTGTATTCAAATGTGCCAAGTTTTAAATTTGGATTTAGTAGATATTGTTAATTCAAAATTAGATAAAACCGAAAAGAAATATCCAATAGAAAAATGTAAGGGAAAATCTACAAAATACGATAAATTAGATAAATAGGTTAAATTTTTAATAAATTTATATAAAAATATTAGTAAAAATCGCATAAATACGATATTATTTATTTAATAAGAGGTGAATTTATATGAAAATAGCTAGTAAAGTTTTATTAATTCTTGAAATCATTGCACTTGGTATTTGCTTTGTAGCTCAAGCAACTGGTGGTGTAATTTGTATTTTAGGAACATGGGGAGCAAAAGATATTGAAACATATACTTTATGTTATAGATTATCTTATGTTTTACTTATTAATTTAGTATGGTACGCTTTACCACTTGCATTTACAATTTATGGATTAGTTAAAGTTAATCATCATAAAGATCCAAGTAACTACTTACTTGCAGGTATTTTAACATTAGTTTTTGCTAATTTAATTGCTGGTATTTTAATGGTAGTTGACGCTAGTGATGAAAAAGTTGAAGCTGCTGAAGATGCATTACTTGAAGAAATTTATGGACATGATGATTGCTGCCATCATGATCATGATGAAGAATGCGATTGTGAATGTGAAGATCATGATGAATGTGAATGTCATGATG
>CAVKAB010000151.1:0-2910 GCA_963653985.1 Bacteroidaceae bacterium | reverse complement strand
AAAAAATATTTTCAATAATTTTCCTTATATTATTAATAATATAAGGAACTTTTTCGAAAATATTCTAGAGTCTAAAAATTATAGTGTTAAAACCTAAAAACGGGAATGAAATTGCCAAATTTATCCGAATGAAAAGTCCAAATTTATCCGAATGAAATTGCCAAATTTATCCGAATGAAATATAATTATTATATAAAAAGGTGAATATATGGAAAAAATTGCTGATATTAAAAAATATAAACCTAGAATAATCGATACTAATATTAAAAGATATTTAAACATATTTGGTGCTTTATGCATTGAAGGACCAAAATGGTGTGGAAAAAGTTGGACTTCTTCATTTCATAGTAATAGCGAAATTTTATTAGGTGATCCAACTAATAATTTCCAAAATAAAAAATTGGCAGAATTTTCGCCAATAAAAGCTTTAGAAGGAGAAACTCCTCATTTAATAGATGAATGGCAAGAAGTAGTGAGTATTTGGGATGCTACTAGATTTGAAGTTGATAGAAGACATAAAAAAGGGCAATTTATTTTAACTGGTTCTTCAACACCTAGAAGAAAAGGAGTTTTACATAGTGGAATAGGTAGAATTGCTAAAATTAAAATGTCAACGATGTCCTTATATGAAACTGGTGATTCTGAAGGATGTGTTTCATTAAAAGATTTATTTAATGGTAAATTTGAAATTCAAATTGTAAAAGATTTAACTTTAGATGATATTACATATTTAATTTGTCGAGGAGGTTGGCCTGAAAATATTGGTATATCTAAAAATGATGTAACAGTAATTCCAAATTCTTATGTTGATATACTTTTAAATGAAGATGTTTATAAACTTGATGATAAAGAATATGACATTATTAAAATGAGATTATTATTAAGATCTCTTGCAAGAAATGAATCTACTACAATTAGAAACTCTAAATTAATTGATGATATGAAAGAAAACGAACAAGAAAAAATTGATGATGAAACTCTTGCTTCATATCTAGATGTATTTAAAAGAATGTTTATTTTAGATAATCAAATGCCATTTTCTCCACAAGTTAGAAGTAAATTAAGAATAAAACAAGCTGAAAAAAGACATTTTTGTGATGTTTCGCTTGCAGCTAGCTTATTACATGCAACACCAAATAGCTTAATTAATGACTTAGAAACTTTAGGATTTTTATTTGAAAGTTTAGTAGAACATGATTTAAGAATATATGCTCAGGCAATGGATGCTAATTTATATCATTATCAAGATTATAATAATAATGAAATTGATGCTATTATTGAGTTAAACGATGGAAATTATGGTGCTTTTGAAATTAAACTTGGTTCAAATCAAATTGATAAAGCAGCTCAAAATTTAATTAAAGTTAAAAATTCAATAATCAAAAATGAAGGTAAAGCTCCTAAAATTTTATGTGTAATTGTAGGACTTGGAAATTATGCATATCAAAGAGAAGATGGAGTATATGTTATTCCTATTAATGCTTTGAAAAATTAATTACAAGTGTATCATCATCCTTGAATTTATAGAACAATTCATTTTAACAAGGAATAATTTAACTTTAAAATATTGATTTAAAAATAAGACTTATATAAAATGAATTTATAAATTTAAAGGGATAAAAGAAATGAATAAAATTGGTGTAATTATTAAAGATAAAACAATACTTGAATTAAAAGAAGATGCTCATAAAGGAGACATAATTGATTTAAAAGATATTACAGAAGTTGATTTAGATTATATTTCTACTTTGATTGATGAAAATAAAGATAAAGTATATGAATCTAAATTAAAAGAATATAAAAAATCATTAGATTTAGAACATGAAATAGAACTTACAAAATTAAATAATTTAATTGAAGAATTAAAGAAAGATAAAGAATTGTCTTTAAAATTAAAAGAAAGTGAAATATCAAAATCTTATATTAATCAAATTAATGAATTAAATTCTAAAATTAAAGAATTAGAGATTAAAAATAAATCTGATTTTGATAAAATTAATGTCTTAAAAGATAACGAAATTAAAGAATTAAATACAAAAATTGATACCTTAAAATCATTAAATGAAAAAGATTTAAGTAATAAAGAATTAGAATTAAAAGAAAAATATCAATCTGAAATTAATAAATTAAATAATGAATTAATTTTATTAAAAGAATCTAAAGATAAAGATATTTTAAATAGTAAATTAGAAGTTGAAAATAAATATAAAGATCGAGTTAATGAATTAAATAATAATATTGAATCATTAAAGAAAGATAATGAACTTCAAAGCGAAAAGCTTAAAGCAGAATTAAATGAATCTAAAAATAAAGAAATTGATGAATTAAAGGAATTACATGTTAAAGAATTAAATGAAAAAATTGAAATCATCAATAATCTTCAACGTCAAAAATCTAGTATGAATGTAAAACAAACTGGGGAAGATTTAGAAGGCTGGTGTGACGCTGAAGTAATTTCTTACATGCAAAATGGATTGTTTAATTGCACATGGACTAAAGATAATAAAGTTGTTAAAGATGAAGATGAAATTAAGGGTAGTAAAGCTGATTATATCTTTAAAATTTTTGCAAACGAAAATCATGATGAAAATGAATTACTTGCAAGTGTCTGCTTAGATATGAAAGATGAAAATCCAGATAGTAAAAATAAAAAATCAAATAAAGATTATTATCCACAACTTGAAAAAAATAGAATCAAAAAGAATTGTGAATATAGTGTTTTAGTGTCTAATTTAGAGATGGATCAAATAAATATTTCACCTATCTTTAAAGTTAGAGAATTTGAAAATATGTATGTTGTTCGTCCAGCGTATTTAATGACATTTTTAAACATGCTTACATCTTTAAATACTAAATTTGCAAATTTAATAAATGCAAAAGAAAAAGAAGTACTTGAACTTCAAGATAAAC
>CAVKAB010000150.1:0-2911 GCA_963653985.1 Bacteroidaceae bacterium | reverse complement strand
TAAAATAAAAACTATTAAAATTAAAGATTTTAAATTTAATGAAGATAAAACAATTAATCTTTCTTTACATATTAATAATCCATTAAAAATAGATAATTTAATTAATAAAGATAAATATCCATCTTATGATTCTATCGTTCCATATTATAAAAACATTATAAAACTTTCAAATATGACTTCAATTGGAGGATCATTTGAAACTTCTCTATTTGATAGCAATTCATCTATTTCACTTGGATTATCTTCTAATTTTAATATTAATTATAAAGATGTATTATCAACTTCAGATATTAATAATATTAATGTAGGGTTAGATGATTTAAATATTAATTATTTAGATGAATCTGATAATAATAAAGAATCTAATGCATTAACTGCTATGTTTTTAGAAAATACTTCATCTAAAAATTCATTTAATATTTCTATTGATGATTTACATTACTTAAATAATACATTCTATGTAGAATTAAGTGATTCTAATGAATCTTGTAAATATATTTTAGAGAATGAATCTATCTCTACTTTAATAGATTCTTTTAATAAAATTAATAATAAATATAACTTAGTTAAAGAATCATCTACCGATAAAGGATTTAAAAATATTAAAAATCAAATTAAAAGAATTGATCATTTAGCATACATTATTAAAAATAATTCTAAAATTAAAGAATTAATCCAATTTATTAAAAATAATTATTCTTTAAACGGGGTTAATGAATATATTTCAATCACTCCAATTGATGATAACTTTAAAATTGAATTCAATTTATATTCTTTACTTGGATATGATGAATCATTAATGGATGATTATTCATTAAATAATAAAGTTGCTATTTTAATTTCATCTGATGGAGAAGTTTTAGGATTAAATATTGACGATTTAAGCGTTGATGGTATTACTTCTTCTATTTCTTTATCTTTAAAAGATTATGATGAATCTAAAGAATTAAGTGATGAAAAAATCAAAAATGAATGGGAAAACAAGGAAGGAGAAGAAATTAAATCTAAAAATTTAAAAGAACTCGTTAATCAAGTATCTAATGTAGTAGATTTAATTAATCAATATGATTTAAAATCTTCTTCTCTATCTAGCATTATTAATGTTGATTTTGCATATAAAGATTTAGAAATTGCTGGAGATATTGCATCTATTCTTCATTTTAATGAAAATAAAGAATTAGATGAAAAATATTTAGAAGCATACGTTCCAATTGAATTAAATAATAAAACAGGATTAAATGAAATTAGTGGACTTAATTTATCTTTAGTTTATAGTGATAAAGATAAAGATGAATCAAGTATCAGTAATTTAGTATATAACTATTTAAGATTATATAAAGGCACTCAAGCTGCAATATCTTTAAATTATGGATCAGGTAGTGATTTAAGAAATTATTCTTCTTTATATGGATATTCATCTAAAGAATCAATTATTAATGTAATTGAAGCATTGAATTCAATAACTGATACAAATATTCTTTATTCTTATAAAATAGTTCAATCTATTAAAGAATACACTACTAAAATTTTAGAAGCTATTAATAACAAAGACACAATATCATTAGAAAAATACAAGAATATTGGATTAATTAGTAACGAAAATATTATTAAGATATTAAATGCGATTGATGCCACAAGTAATTCAATAGAAATTAAACTTAATTTATCCAATTTTACTGATAATGAAATATTATCTAAATTTAATTTAGATATTTCTTTAATTTTAAATGTATCTAAAGATGAAGATGGTAATAAATTTGTTAGTGTGCAAGCATTAAATGCAAAAGATATTGAAAATGAAGTATCTTTAAAAATTAATGTAGAAGAAACTCTTGTTAATAAAGATTCTACTTATTCTATGTATAAAAAGAAATTATCAAGAGATATCATTAAAGGATTTATTAGTGTTCAAAGTGATTATGCATCAGAATACGCAACATATGTAGATATGCAATATCTTGCAAATCTTATTGAACTCGGAGTAACTACTACAAGTAAAAAATATTATTCATTTAGTGGGACATTAAATATTGATGATACATTGAATATTAATATTGATTCTTTAGGAATTGACGCTGATTTAAGTGATATTAAACCAATTAATAGTGTTACATTTAGTTTAAGATTAAATTTCTATAAGCAAAATCGAGAAGATTATACTTATAAAATAAAGTCATATTTAAGTTTAAAAAACGATAAACATCCAGATTACGTTACAGAATTTTTTATAGAAGAAGCTGAAGATGGAAATGATACTATCTACATGAATGAAAGTAATGGATATAGTAATTCAATGTCTTTTATGAAAAAAGAAACAATGCTTGGAAATATGAAAGTTAGTGTTACTGAAACTGATGATGATGGAAATGAGGTTGAAACTAAAAGTGGGGATGTTCCAAGAATTCTTTATTACTTACTTGATGCATCAGGAATTTTAAATGATGAAATTATTGATGTTGAATATTCTGTTATTGATTTAAATTTAGCATTAAAAGAATTAATCCTTTCTTCTTTATTTGATATGATGGTAAAAGATGAAAATGAAGATACAGCATCTAAAAATGAAATTAAAATTAATTATTTAACTGGATGGAATTTATATGTTGAAAAAAATTCTGAATCCAATTTAATTAGTGGATATTTAGAAGCTGATTTATCTAAAATTCTTCTTGGAATTTCTCTTGGAGATTTAGCTACATTTAAATTTGGTAGTAAAATACTTTTAAATTTCAAACAACTTAGTGAAGATCTTATTTTACTTAATTTAAATCAATCTAATACTAAATCAAGTTTAATATATATTAATTTAAATTATGGAGATCTTGAGCTTAATTTAAAAGTTCAATTAAAAGAATCTACTTTCTATATTATTTCTTCTAATAGTACATATCAAATTAATACAGGTATGGAA
>CAVKAB010000149.1:0-2949 GCA_963653985.1 Bacteroidaceae bacterium | reverse complement strand
CGGTGCGAGAGTTCGATCCTCTCTTACTCCGCCATAAATTAATGATATTGACTAGTAGAAATACTGGTCTTTTTTATTGCAAAAAAAGTTCGATATTTATCGAACTTTTATCTTTATAATGAATGTAATTTAGATTTAGTAAGAATTAGATATACCTTACTTGAAGGATATTCTTTATATAAGAATTCATTAATTTCTTTAAAATATTTATTTATTTCATTTGAATTTATTACTCTAGAAGGAAATAAACATACATAGATTGATACTATTTCTTCTGAATGTATTGCGTATACATCATAAATATCAAAGAATGGATATTTTAAATTAATTAATTCTTTAATTTTCTTTTCTTGTTTTTCAAAATTACGTTTATCCGTTAAAACCTTAACTTGTTTCTTTAATTCCTTTATTGGCATTATTAAATAAAATAAAGATAATATAATAACAGTTATTGAGTCTCCAATTTCTTGATATGGATTTAAAAAATCAATATATCTAAATAAAACTAAAGAAGAAGTTGCAAATAAAGTAACAAGTCCATCATAAATTGAAGATTTAATTTCAATAGAGATAATTTCACTTTTAACTTCTAATTTCTTATTAAAATAAGAATAAGTGATCGTAATTAAAACACATGATCCCACCATTAAAATGGTATAAATTAAAAGATCAATAAAATTAATATTTAAATCATTATCTAATTTTCCAATATAAAAATTAATAATTGTTATTACTCCATTAATAAGAGTGTAGGCAATAATAAGTAACATTAATATTGAACGAAAGACTAAAAATAAATTCTCTATAGCGTATCTTCCAAGAGGATATTTTTCATTATCTTTCTTATTAACAGTATGCGTAACTACAAGTGAAATAATTGTAGATATACAAAGAATAAAAGATATAAATGCATCAAGGAATAATGCTTGTGATTTAGTAATTACAAAATAAATTATTCCTACAATTGATGAAACTAGGTTAATGCCTACTCCTATTACGAGTGCTTTTTGCTCATAATTCAAAGTATCACCTTCCTTTATATTGTTATTATAGCACAAACTACCTTTATTGTCTATTTACATAATTGTCAAATAAACTTTATAAATATTTTATATTTATAAGAATTTTATTTATTGATATAATTTTTATATGGCAAATGCATCTAATAAAACTAAAAAAACTAGTACAACAACTAGTACAAATACACCTAAAAAAAGAGGAAGACCTCCTAAAAATAAAACTACATATCAAAATAATGATATGAAACCTTATTATCCAAAAACTACATCTAAATCTAGTAAAAAATCAAAGAAAAACAGTCCTTTAAAGATATGTTTAATTACTTTAGCGGTTGTTTTATGCGTTGGAGTTTTAGGATTTTCTACCTATTATCTTTATCAAAATGGATATTTTGATAATATTGTAAATCCTGATTCTAAACCAACTCCTACTCCAGATGATGATAAGAAGGATGATAAAGAAGATACAGATGATTCTACTTTTGATTATGATTCCCCAAAAGTTTCTACTTTAATATCAAATTCTAAATATTCTATTGATTCTTCAAGTGTTTTTTATCAATATTCAAAAGAAGAAATAAAAGATTATTATAAAGATATTGATTTTTCAAAAGATAAAGTAACAATTTCAGTAAGTTTATTTAATCTTTTAAAAACTGATCAAACTAAACTTAATTATGATGGATCTAATGCAACTTATAAGATGTCTTATACATGGGCTAATTATTGTTTAGTAGACCGTAACTATGTAACATCTCCATTAACTCAAGAAGAAGTTGATTCTAATAAACGGAATCGAAATGTTAATATGGACATTTTATATCAAACTGGTGATTATACTTTCCCTGAAGATGGCAATACCAATAGTAAATTAGATAGAGAACATATTTTACCTAAATCATATGGATTTAATGGATCAAATGAAGCATATAAAAAGATGTTAGCAGGTACTGATTTACATAACTTAAGATCTAGTGACCATATTGGAAATTCAACTGGACATAATGATAGATTTTATGATGATATTACATCTAAAAAAGAAGAAGATGAATATAAAATCGCTACAAGTAATGATAAAGTAACTACAACTTATTATTATGATACTACAGATGAAAATGGTAAAAAGATTGGATTTTTTGAACCTGCAAAAGAAGATAAAGGGGATATTGCAAGAGCAATATTTTATATGGTAACTCGTTATAAAATCTATGAAGAAGTTGATTCAAACGGAACAGAAGCTCCTGCAATTAAATTGGTAGAAAATCCTCACGCAAAAACATCTTCAACAATGGTGCCAAGTGATACTAAAGAAAATCCTGCTGAATTTGGAATTTTATCTACATTAAAAAAGTGGAACGAAGAAGATCCAGTAGATGAATTTGAAATGACTAGAAATAATTTAGTATATAATTTACAAAATAACCGTAATCCTTTTGTAGATTATCCTTCACTTGTTAATTTACTTTTTTAATATTTTAATAAATCCATCTTTATTGTATGGATTAATAATTTTACTTTTAAGTGGATTAAAGTATTCTTTAACTTTATCTTTATTAATAGATAAATCTTTATTAAAGAAACTTTGATCCATTTTTCTTTCGAAATTTGCGACATTTTCTAAATCTTCTAAACCTAGAATAAGTTTATTATTTTTAGATAATTTAATACATCCTACTTTAAAATTAGTGTCTTTTAAAGTAGCTTCTTTTACTAAGAATTTAGACATTTTAATTGCAAGTTTAACTTCTTTTTCACTTATTGTTAAAGAAGATGCTCTTTGAAGTAAAGAAAGCTCAAATGCTCTTGTTTTATATCCATATTCTTTTTCAATTAATGAACATAAATAATGAGAGATTCCTCCTAAAGAATGATGATTAAATTCATCTTTTTTAAGATTAGCTTTATAAATTAATTTATTATCTTTATTTTT
>CAVKAB010000148.1:0-2951 GCA_963653985.1 Bacteroidaceae bacterium | reverse complement strand
TTTTTAACGTGGTATCCATATACAAAAGAAGAAGATTGCAAAGACTTTTTAAATAATATTATTTTAAAGAAATACCAAGAACATAACGATGAAACATTTGCCTGGGCAATTGTAGATAAATCTACAAATGAAGTTATTGGATCAATTGATGCAGTTAAACTTTATAAAGATTATGAAATTGTTGAGATTGGATATTGTTTAAGTGAATTATATTGGAATAAAGGCATCATGAGCGAAGCTTTTAAAGAAGTTATTAATTTTTTATTTAATGAAGTTAATGCTCACGCAATTACTGCCACCCATAACACTTTAAATCCTGCTAGTGGAAAAGTAATGGAACATAATGGATTAAGTTATGTTAAAGATGAAAATAAGATTATTAAAGGTAAAGAAGTAGTTTGCAAAAGATATAAATTAATCAATAATAATTATAAAAGATAAGAAAAATGGAAGTTAGATTTCTCTAGCTTCCATTTTTAACACTTATAAATTAATATTTTTATCTTCAATTTGATCTTTATATTGTTTTAATTGTTTATCAATATCTAATTCTTTGAATTGGTTAGTGTATAAAAGATGATAATAACCATTTCTTTCCATTAAGGATTTATGATTTCCATCTTCTACAACAATTCCATCTTTCATAACTAAGATTCTATCACAATCAACAATAGTAGATAATCTATGTGCAATGATTAATGAAGTTCTATTTTTAAGCATCTTATTGATACTATGTTGAATATCATGTTCAGTTTCAGTATCAATTGATGAAGTTGCTTCATCAAGGATTAAGATTTTTGGATCACGAATAATTGCACGTGCAAATGAGATAAGTTGTTTTTGACCTTGAGATAATTCATTTCCACCATCTTTTAAATATGTATCATATCCATCTTTTAAAGACATAATGAAGTTATGAATATCAAGTTCTTTACAAACTCTAATAACATCTTCATCAGTAGCATCTAATTTACCATATTTAATATTATCTTTAACAGTACCTTTAAAGATAAATGGAGTTTGTTGAACAAATCCAATGTTACTTCTTAACCATGAAACACTTCTTTCTTTATAATCTTTTCCATCAATTAAAACTTTACCTTTAGTAGGTTCATAGAATCTACAAAGAAGGTTAACAGTAGTAGATTTTCCACTTCCTGTTTCACCTACAATTGCGCATGATGTACCTTTTTTGATTTTTAAATCTAAATCATGTAAAACTTCAATATCTTTAATATATGAAAATGATACATGATCAAAGTAAATTTCACCTTCAATTGGTTCAAAATTTTCTTTCTTATTGTTAAAAATAGTACCATATTTTTCAATAACTTCAGGAGTATCTTTAAGTTCTGGTTCAGTATCAATTAAAGAGAATAATTTCTCAACGCTTGCCTGAGTAGCCATTAAATCACTAAAGATTTCTGCAAATTGTTGGATTGGGTTATAAATATTACTAACAAAGTTAATAAATAAAATTAACATTGCAGCATCTGTTAAAGTATCACTATGAATTCCGAGATTTGATGTAAATAATGGGAATACTAAGATAATTAATGCAGTAGTAAGTGAAGATAAGAATGAAATAATTGGGTAAAATAATCCACTTGCTTTTTCAGCGTGTACCCTTTTATTAACGATATCAGTAGTTAAATCTTCACATTCATTTTTAATTGTTTCTTCAATTGCCATTGTTTTAATAGTTTTATTTCCATTAATACTTTCAGCAAGCCATCCAACAAAATAAGAATAAGCGTTACGGGAAATTCTAAATCTCTTTAAGATAATTTTTTCAAAAATCATAACAACTACAAAGATTAAAGGAGTAGTTGCAAGAATAATTAAGGAGAACTGCCATGATTGAGAGAACATTGTAATTAAAGTAAATGTTAAAGTCATGATAATTTGGAAAATTCCAAGAACAGTACTAGATAAAACTTCTCCAATTTTACTAGCGTCATTTTGAAGTCTTGCAATTAACCATCCAGATGGAGTTTTATCATAATATGAGAAGGTTAATTCTTGAATCTTTTTAAATGCATCTCTTCTTAATGAAATCATAATTGACATAGAAAGATAATTCATTAAGAAAAATTGTCCAAAGATTGAAAAACTTCTGATAATAACTAATGTAGCACTTAAAATAATGTAATCTTTGAATGCTAAATTAATATGAATTCCTAAGATATTAAGTTTTAAAATAACTTGCCATATATCAACAGTTCCATCAACTAATGTACCATTTTCATTAAATGCAGCAATTAATGCAGCGTTTGATGAAGGGACATAACTTGAATCATAGAACGATGTAAAGATAAGACAAATTAAGAATAAAATAATATAAGGTATTAAATTTTTTAAATATTTAAATGTTTTAGCCCATACTCCAAAGTTTAATTTAGAAGTTGGGACACTTTCTTCTACGAATGCTGCCATAAATTACTCCATTTTAGTTTGAATTTGATAGATACGTTTATACATACCTTCTTTTTGAATTAAATCTTCATGTTTACCCATCATTTCAATAACTCCATCATTTAAAACAATGATTAAATCAGCATCTTTTGCAGTTGCAACACGATGAGTAATTAAAATAGTAGTAGATGAAGAATTTCTATTTTTTAAAGCTTTTCTAATATTAAAATCAGTTTCAGTATCTACAGCACTTAAAGAATCATCAAATACTAATACTGGAGAATTTAAAACAAGAGTTCTTGCAATTGCAATTCTTTGCTTTTGACCTCCACTTAAAGTAACTCCTCTTTCACCAACTGGAGTTTCATATCCTTCATGGAATTTTTCAATTGAATCATGAACTTGAGAAATTTTAGTAGCTTCTTCAATATCTTTATCACTGATTCCTTTTCGTCCAATTGATAAGTTATCTTTAATTGTTTTACTAAATAAGAATGGTTCTTGTAAAATAATTGAAATATTTTTACGTAAATGAG
>CAVKAB010000147.1:1722-2952 GCA_963653985.1 Bacteroidaceae bacterium | reverse complement strand
TTTACAACCCCATCTATTTTCTATATTATATAGACGATCTTATAAATAGATGAGGCTACTAGAAGGATATAGATTGCTACCGAAACTAAAGGAAACTTTTACTTTATGGTTAACAATTTAATTCGCTAATAACAAGGATTAAATTAACGTAATTGCTACGCCTTCTAGAGTTAAAAACTTAAGTATAAGTTATTAATGATTATTTATTAATCTCTCATTTATTTATTAAATGAGAGATTTTTTATTTTAAAAGGAGAAAAAGAAGATATGTCACCTGATGCGCGAAGTAGCATACTAAAAAACAACATATTAATTAAAAAATACTTAAAAATATAGACATATTTTCATTTAGTCTATCTTTTTAAGTGTTAAGGAGAGATAGACTATGGCAAAAAATAAGAAGAGCTTTTTAGTAAACAAATTATTTAATGAATATAATGTTTACTCTAAAAAAGAAAATGAAGAATTATTAAATGATTTAGATACTTCTTTAAATGGACTTGATGAAGAAGAAGCAGAATCAAGATACGATAATTATTACAAAACCCATAAGGAAAAGAGTAAAGAGAGTGAATATTTAAAATTATTACTTTCTAGTTTTATTAACCCATTTTCTTTAATTTTAATTGCAATTGGGGTTTTAACCTTTTTAACGGATGTAATACTTACTACAGGGAGTAAGAGTTATTTTACAATTATCATTATTGCAGTAATCATTGTATTTTCAGGATTACTCCATTTCTTTGAAGAATATAAACAACTTAAAGATACCAAGAAATTACTTGAACTTGTATCTAACAAAGCACTCGTTATTAGAGATAATAATGAAATTGAAATTGAAACTTATGAAGTTGTTAAAGGGGATATTATTAAACTTTCAGGAGGCGATATCATTCCAGGAGATGTAAGAATCCTTGAATCAAAAGATTTATTCATTAATGAATCAAGTTTAACTGGAGAATCTTTACCTATTGAAAAACATAAAGGATATAAAGAATCAAGAAGTATCATTGAACTTAATAATATCTGCTTTATGGGAAGTAATGTTATATCTGGATCCATGAAAGGAGTAGTTATCAACGTTAAAAAAGATACTTACTTTGGAATGATTACTGAAAATAAAGAAAAGAGAGAAAAAACCACATTTGAAAAGAATATTTCAAGTATTTCTAAATTACTTGTAGTATTTATGTTAATTTTAATTCCAATTGTCTTTTTAATTAATGGATT
>CAVKAB010000147.1:0-1413 GCA_963653985.1 Bacteroidaceae bacterium | reverse complement strand
TTTAAAAAATCCACTTGATAAAGCAATTATTGATAAATTTAATTCATTAGATATTAATAAGAGTGAATACTTAGATAGCTTTATTAAAATTGATGAAGTACCATTTGATTTTAAAAGAAAAAGACTTACTACTATTTTAAAAAATAAAGTAACTAATGAAGTTACTTTAGTCTCTAAAGGAAGTGTTGAAGAAATGCTTGAAGTATCATCATTTACTTACAATGAATCAAAAGAAATCGTAGAACTTACCAAAGAAAGAAAAGAAGAACTCATTGATTTAGTTAATAAATATAATTTAAAAGGATATAGAGTATTATTACTTGGAATTAAAAAAGAAGAAGAACGATATGACTTTGGAATTAAAGATGAAAAAGATTTAATTCTTGTTGGAATGCTTATGTTTATTGATCCTTTAAAAGACACTACTAAGAGTGCATTAAATGAACTTAAAAGATATGGAGTTAGTTCTATTATTTTAACAGGGGATAATGAAAAAGTAACTTTAGCAACACTTAAAATGTTAGAGATTGAAAACCCTAAAGTCATGCTTGGAAGTGATGTTAATAAATATTCCGAAGAAGAATTTATTAAAATTGCACCAACCTATAATGCATTTTGTAAGCTTACTCCAGATCAAAAAGAATATATTGTAGAATGTTTAAAAAAGAGTAACCATAAAGTTGGATTTATGGGAGATGGTATTAATGATGCTTTAGCGTTAAAAAAAGCAGATATTGGAATTTCTGTTAATGATGCATGTGATATTGCAAAAGAAAGTGCAGATATCATCCTTTTAAGAAATGATTTAAATGTTTTAAGAAAAGGTATTAGAGAAGGAAGAAAAACCCACTTTAATATGATGAAATATATTAAAATTACTGCTAGTAGTAATTTTGGGAATATGTTCTCTTTAATCTTTGCATCTATTTTCCTTCCATTTCTTCCAATGGAACCAGAACATATCTTAATTTTAAATTTAATATATGATTTAATATGTTCTCTACTTAGCTTTGATAATATTGATAATGAATTATTATATAAACCAATTAATTTCAATATTAAATCTACTTTAAGATTTATTCTTGTATTTGGACCAATATCATCAATCTTTGATATTATTACCTTCTTAATGCTTTATTATGTATTAATTCCTAACCATTTAGGATATGCATATTCAACTTCTTTAAGTGTAGAACAAATGGAAAGCTTTAAGATGTTACTCCAAACAGGATGGTTTATTCTTTCATTAATTACTCAAGTTTTAGTTATTCTTTCTTTAAGAAGTTATAAGAGTATCTTTAAGAGTAATGTTAATAGATTTATCCCGTTAGTATTTATTATTTCATTTATTGTTATGATTACAATTACTTATCTTCCATTTAATTATTTATTTAAGTTTAAAGGAGAAGATAT
>CAVKAB010000146.1:0-2972 GCA_963653985.1 Bacteroidaceae bacterium | reverse complement strand
TCCTTAAATAACATATATATTATAAAATATTTGATTTACTTTTTATAGTTTTTTTATTAAATAAAATACTTAAATTTTGTATATAAAAATATTAAAATATTTAAGGATATAAAAATTATGAAATACCATTTTTTAAAACACTTTCATACAGTAAATAAACATAGATTTCATGTATTTATAAATGCATGTAAGGTTGGAATTCCTTTACAAGGTTTAAAACATGATTTATCAAAATACACTTTTAAAGAATTTATTAACAGTGCTAAATATTATAATGGGCATTATTCTCCAATCGCTAATGAAAGAATTAATGAAGGATTGTATTCTACTATTTTTAATCATCATACAAATTTAAATAAACATCATTATGAATACTATGTTGATTTTTATAAAGGAGATATTGTTTTAATTAAAATGCCTTTTAAATATTCATTAGAATATGTTATTGATATGATTAGTGCATCTCAAACATATCTTGGTAAAAAATTTAAAAAAGATGAGCCGTTAAAATTTTTTGAAAAATATGAAAACACTACATTAATGCATTCTATGAGTATGGAGTATATTAAGAAATTATTATCGATTTTTTCTCAAAAAGGTTTTAAAGGAATTAAGAAGAAATACTCTAAAAAATTATATTTAGAAATATATTCAAAATATCCAAATACTGAATTAATAAAATGTTATTCTTTAAATAATAAATTTGAAAGAATATTACTTTCAAAAGAAAATATTGAAAAATATAAATAAAAATTCACCAAATTAGGTGAAATATTTATTAATTATTTTTTTCTTCTAAAGTGTGGAAGACTTCATAAAGAGTTTTTAATCCTAACCAGCTTGTAATATTATTTACATCAAGCGGAGGAGCAATTTCTACTAAATCCATCGTTGTAACATTTAAATTAGCAATTAATCCACAAATTAAGTTTAAAATATCGATTGATTTCAATCCAAATGCTTCTGGAGTTCCTGTACCTGGAGCATATGCTGGATCATTAGCGTCAATATCATAGGAAATATAAATTTTATATTTAGAATCTTTATATTTACTGCATAAAATTAAAAGTAATGGTTCAATTCCAAGTTTATTAACATCGCTAGCTTTATATACATCAAGTAATGGATGTTTTTTAAATGTTTCAATTTCTTGTGCTTCAAATCCACGAACTCCAATTAATGTGATATTTTCATCTTTAAATCCTAAATCAAGTGCTCTTTTAATAGGACATGCATGTGAATATTTACTACCATGATATTCATCACAAATATCAGGATGTGCATCAATATGAATAATTACTGGTTCTTTATTTTCTTCTAATGCTTTTTTATAAAATGCTTTTTCACTTGCAATTGCAATGGAATGATCTCCACCTAAAACAATTTGAAATTTATCACTATGAGAAATAACTTTAGCATAAATTTCTTCGCTTAATTTATCAAAATCACTTGCATCAAAATTACCTTCATCATAGATATAAGTTTTACTTAATAAATTACCATTTCGATCTAAAGCAGGCAAATCATAAGATAATTCTCTCAATGTATCAGGAGCTAAAGAAGCACCTTTTCCAACACTGGCATTTCCATCAAAAGGAACACCACATATGATAATGTTACTTTTAGTAATATCATTTGTCATCAAGTCTCTAAATTCTTTCATTTTTATTACCTCTTGCAATTATTAATTATACATTTTTGAATATTAAAAATTAACTAAAATATTTAAAAATCGGTTAATAAAATATATAATTGAATAGTTGATTTTGAAAGGATAAAATTTATGAATAAATTAACTAAAAACTATCATTCACATACCTATAGATGTGGACACGCAGAAGATTACAAAGATGAAGAATACGTTCAAGAAGCAATTAAAAATAACTTTAAAATAATGGGATTTTCTGATCATGCACCTTTTCCTAATATAACACATCATCATATGAGAATGGATTTTAATGAATTTGACGATTACTTAAATTCTATCGAATTATTAAAGGAAAAATATAGAGATAAAATTATAATATATAAAGGATTAGAAATCGAATATTTAAAAGAATATGAAGATTATTATAAAGAACTTTTTAATAAATATAAATTAAATTATTTAATTCTTGGGCAACATTTAACTTATGATTCAAATCACAATCCTGAATTCTATTTTAGAGGTCCAAAAGATAATGAAATTGAAATTATTAGATATAAAAATGACTTAATTGAAGGAATGAAAACAGGATATTTCTCTTATGTATGTCATCCAGATTTATTTTTAATTAATTGTACATTCTTTAGTGATTTTGATAGAGAAATATCAATTGAAATTTGTAAAGCTGCTAAAGAATTAAATATTCCTTTAGAAATCAATATTAATGGATTTTACGAAAATAGAGAATATCCATCTATAGAATTTTTTAAAATCGCTAAAGAAATCGGAAATACATTTATTTTTGGAATAGATGCACATTCTCCAGATAGATACGAAAAAATTCCTTATGAAGGTTTAGAATTATTTTTAAAAAATGCAGGAATTGAAGATAAAGATATATTAGATAATATTAAATTATTTAATTTATAGCAAAAAAGTGGTTCATTGATTTGAACCACTTTTATTTTTGTTTTTATTTTTTATAACCTTCGTAAGCATCTTCTAAGATCTTAACCATATCTTTAATCATAGGAATTCTTGGATTACATGGTGTACATTGATCTTCATATGCAAGATATGCTAATTCTTCAGCATTTTTAAACCAATCTTCTTTAGAAATATTTTCACTCTTGAAGTTCATTTCTTCACCACATTCAATACCTAAATCATAAATTGCATCTGCTAAAGATTTAACACCTTCTGCATCAGTTCTTGCTTTTAAGCCTAATAAACGAGCAACTTTTGCATAACGTTTATCTGCATCATAGACATTATATTTTGGCCATGTAGAAAGTTTTTGAGGAACTTCACCATTATATCTAACAAC
>CAVKAB010000145.1:0-3025 GCA_963653985.1 Bacteroidaceae bacterium | reverse complement strand
AATACTCATCAAACATTTTAAATGCTCAAATGTAAATTAAACTACATTAATTTTACCCCCCCCCGAAAAAGTCAAGATATAATTTATAGTATTACATTGATGTTATAAATTTCTACACTAAAAAATTTGAATTCTAACTAATACAAAATGTATTTATTTAATCTTATATAAAAATTAATCTTTAATAAAAAAGTTGAATTTTATTCTATCTTACTCATCCTCATCATCTTCGCTATCATAATAAGTAGGAGCGTCATAGATTATATCTAATTCATCATCATCAAAATAGTTAACTCCATAATAATTAATCGCGTCTTCAAATTTAGGAGAATCATTCTTTCTATGTTTATTAATGTAATATATTAATTTAGAGATTGCACTTCGATATATTTCTATTTCATCTGCGATATCATCTCTATCTTTTTTTAATGAATCTATTTTATCTTGAAGTTTATATTCATTTTGGATTCTTCTTTTTTCTTTTTTCATTTGATCTAGAAGTTTCTTTGATCTTTGATCTAAAGTAATATCTTTAAGTTTTTTAATATTGATCCATCTTTTATAAGGAAGATATTCTTCTCTAATATTATTTATAAAATCTTTATATTTATAAAATCTTCCTTCTATAGAAATATCATCATCATTAAAACATACTTCAACATCTTCTTCTTTTGCAATAATACTTGTAAAGAATGAATAATCTAAATCATTATTAATATCATCTTCTTTACCTTCTATTTCAACAATAGGGAATCTCCATTCGTCTTTCTTTAAATCTTTCACAATGAATATTTCATCAAAATCATTAATTATTAGTGCGCATTCAATTTTAACCATATTTATAAATCCTTTTTATTTATTTTACTATTAATAATCATTTTCTAATAGATAAAAAAGAAAAAGAATGATAAATTTCTTATTTCTTTAAATAATTCCTATCTAGTTACTTTCTTTTAATTAAAAATATAGTAAATAATATAGGAGTAATTGCTTTAATACTAGAAATCACTAATACTATTATTAATCCTTCTAAGGCATAGAAACTTCTTCTTATATATTTAATCAATTAAATCCATAAATAATGATATAATAAAGTAAATTAAGTGAGATATTAAACATGAAATTTAAAGAATATACATATGTAAGAACACTTGTAGATAGAGGTAATGTAAAGAAAGGAGAAATAGGATATATAATTGATGTTCTAACTAATCCATGTGAAGGTTATACATTAGAATTTTCTCAAGATGGTGGGTATGAACCTTGGGCATTAGAAACTTACCACCCTGATGAATTAGAAGAAATAAAGAAATAAAAATAATATTACATATTCTATTAGAATAATAATTGATTTTTTGAAAGATTAATCCACAATAAATGCAAAGGTAATAACAATGAAATTAGATGAAAATGAATTAGAAGAAAATACTCCTACAAAGTTTAAAGAATATACAGATGTTAAAACATTAGTTAAAAAAGGAAACGTAGAGATAGGAGAAATTGGATATATTATTGATATTTTAGATTATCCTTGTGAAGGTTATGTTGTTGAATTTTCTAAAAAAGGCGATTATAAACCATGGGCTTTAGAAATTTACGATCCTAGTGAATTAGAAGAAGCAATAAAATAGTTTAACATAGATAGATTAAAATTTTGAAAGTTAAGACTTATTGCATTCTTGCATTAAAAATAAGTTTGAGAAGGATTTAAAGATGAAATTTAAAGAATTTATAGAAGTAAAAACATTAGTAAGTAAAGGAAATGTTAAAAAAGGTGAAGTTGGAATTATTATAGATGCAATGGAAGAGCCTAAAGAAGGTTATTTTGTTGAATTTTGTAATGACACAGATTATGAGCCATGGGCTATTGAAACATATTTCCCTGAAGAATTAGAAGAATATAAAAAATAATCAATATTATTCAAGGCGCTAATTAGCGATATAAACATCATTTCTATTTAATTTAATTAGATAAAAGACTCAAATATTTATAGTAATTAATCTTATTTAATAATGTAGAGTCGGTTAAATTTTAAAATAGGTTTCGGCTAAAACTAACAAAAAATAAGAGATTTAGCCGAGACCTTGTTGATTATTTTTTAAGAGGTGATTCTAATGGCATCTATATATCAAGTAATGAATATACTGAATTAAAATCTATAAAAAATTTTTGATAAATTTAGAAATTGTCTTAATAAAATTTAGCATAGACAAATTATATTAGAAGAAAAAGGAAATTAATTATGAAATTTAAAGAATTTATTGAAGTAAAAACATTAGTAAGTAAAGGAAATGTTAAAAAAGGAGAAATAGGTGCAATTATTGATGCACTTGATGATCCAGAAGGATACATTGTGGAATTTTGTAACGATGTAGATTATGCTCCATGGGCTATTGAAACTTACAATCCAGATGAATTAGAAGAAATAAAGAAATAAGAATAATAAATAGCATTTATTCACATAAAAAGGAGTGAAATAATCTTAAATAAATTCACTCCTAACTAGTTATTTCCTTTTTATTAAATATATCATAGATGATATAGAAGTAATTACTATAATAGTAATAATCCTCTATTCTTCCATAGCATACTTAACAATCATTGGATCATCGTATTCTGCCCACATAGATTTATTTTCATCAAGCTTCTTGAGTTTTTCCATATCTTCATCAGATAACTTAAAATCAAAAATATCTAAATTTTGTTTCATACGTTCTTTATGTATACTTTTAGGAATTACAACAATCCCTCTTTGCACATGATGACGAAGTGCAATTTGTGCAGGTTCTTTTCCATAATTTAGAGCAATTTCTTTTACAATAGGATTTTCTATTACTTCTTTTAAACGATGTTGTGCAAGTGGTCCCCATGCTTCATGTTGAATATTATATTTCTCCATCCATTCATGAAGTTTATACTGTTGCCAAAACATATGCGTTTCTACTTGATTAACTGCAGGTACAATTCGGTTAAAGGTTGCAATATCTGCCATTCTTTCAGCACTGAAATTAGAAATACCTATTG
>CAVKAB010000144.1:0-3043 GCA_963653985.1 Bacteroidaceae bacterium | reverse complement strand
GATGAATTAAATGAAATTACTGAAGAAAATATCCGTGGTATTAGAGTTGTTAAAACATATGCTCGTGAAGATTATGAAAAGAACAAATTCTATAACCATAGTAAAAAGATGTCAAAAGGTTTCCAAGTTGTTGAAAGACTTTTAAGTGCTACTAACCCTTCAATGCAAGCAGTTATGTACATGTCTAACTCTTTAATCTTATTCTTAGGTACATTAACTGTTTTAAATTTAGCACATTTAGAAAATGGTAATATTGTTTGGGGAAAATTCACTATTGGTAGTATTTCATCATTAATTACTTATAGTGCTCAAGTTTTAAGCTCAATTATGATGGTTTCAATGGTTTTATTCATGATTTTAATGGCAGTTCCTGCAATTAAAAGATGTTATGAAGTCTTAACAGAAGAACCTACAATTAAAAACCCAGAAAATGCAGTTACCACTATTGAAAATGGTGATATTGATTTCGAGAATGTCTCATTTAAATATAAAGCTGAAGCTGAAAAATTTGCATTAAGCAATGTTAATTTACATATTAAATCAGGTGAAACAATTGGTATTATTGGATCAACTGGTTCAAGTAAATCAACTTTAGTTAATTTAATTTCTAGATTCTATGACGCTAGTGAAGGTGAAGTCAAAGTTGCTGGAAGAAACGTTAAAGAATATGATTTAAAAACATTAAGAGATAACGTCGCAATGGTTCTTCAAAAGAATGTCTTATTCAGTGGAACTATTAACGAAAACTTAAGATGGGGTAATAAAGATGCAACTGAAGAAGAAATCTTAAGAGCATCAACTATTGCTCAAGCTGATCCATTCGTTCAAACTTTCCCAGATAAATATGAAACTCATATTGATCAAGGTGGTGTTAACGTTAGTGGTGGTCAAAGACAAAGACTTTGTATTGCAAGAGCATTACTTAAAAACCCTAAAGTATTAATTTTAGATGACTCAACTAGTGCAGTTGATACTAAAACTGATGCATATATTAGAAAAGGTTTAAGAGAATATTGCCCTGAACTTACTAAAATCATTATTGCTCAAAGACTTTCTTCAGTAGAAGATGCTGATAAGATTATTGTTTTAGATAATGGTCAAATAAACGGCATTGGTACTCATGAAGAATTACTTAAGAATAATGAAATTTATAAAGAAATTTATGAAATTCAAAATAAAATTGGAGGTGCACACTAATGAAAAAGACTTATTCAAAGAATAAAAATGTTTTATTAAGATGTATATCTGATTACTTTAGATCACATCCAGTTGCTTTAATTATTTCTTGTTTATGTGTCTTTGTTTCATGTATTGGTACTATTATGGGACCATTAATGATTCAACAAATCACAGGTATGATTGAAAGTGGTGCAAGAAATGGATTCGAATCAATCCAAGCAGAATTTACTCGTGATATGATTATTCTTGTTTCATGTTATTGTTTATCTTTAGTAGGAGGATTTACTTATTCTCAATTAACTGCTAAATATGGTCAAATCTATATGCATGAAATTAGATATAGAGCATTTGAACATCTTCAAACTTTACCTATTTCTTATTTTGATAGACATGATAAAGGTGAAATGATGTCTACATTTACTAACGATATTGATACAATTAGACAACTTTTAACTCAATCAATTGTTACTGTCTTAATTTGTTCAATGGGCTTTATTTCAGTATTCGTTATTATGTTAAATTCTTCACTTTACTTAACATTAATCGTTGTTTTAGGATCAGTAATTATGTTACTTGTTACAAAAAAGATTGGTGGTAAGAGTGCTAAAAACTTCATGGCAAATCAAAAAGTTTTAGCAAAAGAAGAAGGTTATATTGAAGAAATCATGAATGGTTTAAAAGTTGTTAAATCATTTACTCATGAAGAAGAATCAATTAAAGATTTATCAAAACAACTTGATGAATTACAAGATGTTGCTACAAAAGCAAATAAATTCTCAAATATTTTAATGCCAATTATGAGCAATATCGGTAACTTCTTATATGTTTTAGTTGCAGTTGCTGGTGTTTTACTCTTTATCTATGAAGTTCCATCTTTAACAATTACTGGTTATCATGCAGATCAAACTATTGGAATTGGTGTTATTGTTTCATTCCTTCCAATGGTTAGAATGTTTACTCAAAACGTTAGTGAAGTTTCTAACCAAGTTAACCCAATTGCTAGTGCAATGGGTGGATGCTCAAGAGTTTATGAAATCATTGATACTCCAAGTGAAGTTGATGATGGATATGTCACACTTGTTATGGGTAAATATGATGAAAACGGAAACATTGTAGAATGTGATAGAAAAGAACATACTTTATGGGCTTGGAAACATCCTCACACTGCTGATGGTTCTATTACTTACACTTTACTTAAAGGTGATATCCGTATGTTTGATGTTGATTTTGGATACGTTCCAAATAAGATTGTCTTACATGATGTCTCATTATTTGCAAAACCAGGTCAAAAGATTGCGTTCGTTGGTGCAACTGGTGCTGGTAAAACAACTATTACTAACTTAATCAATAGATTCTATGATATTGCTGATGGAAAAATTAGATATGATGGAATCAATATCAATAAAATCAAGAAGAATGATTTAAGAAGATCACTTGGAATGGTTTTACAAGATACTAATTTATTTAGTGGAACTATTATGGATAACATTCGTTATGGTAGATTAGATGCTACTGATGAAGAATGTATCGAAGCTGCAAAACTTGCAAATGCTGATAGTTTCATCACTCGTTTACCTCAAGGATATAATACATATATTAAAGGTAATGGAAGTAGTATTTCTCAAGGTCAAGCTCAACTTTTATCAATTGCACGTGCTGCAGTTAGTGGATGTCCAGTTATGATTTTAGATGAAGCTACTTCATCAATTGATACTCGTACAGAACAAATTGTTCTTAAAGGTATGGAAAACTTAATGAAGGGTAGAACTGTTTTCTTAATTGCTCATAGATTATCTACTATTAAAGATGCTGAAGCTATTATGGTTTTAGATCATGGTAAGATTATTGAAAGAGGAACTCATGA
>CAVKAB010000143.1:0-3080 GCA_963653985.1 Bacteroidaceae bacterium | reverse complement strand
AGGTTCAATTTCTACAAAAGAAGTAGAAAGTAAATTAAAAGAACAATATGGAATTGTTATTGATAAACGTAAGTTTGTTGAAAAATATCCAATAAATGCTTTTGGATACACTAATTTAAAGATTGAATTATATAAAGGCGTAATTGGTGTAATTAGAGTACACGTTACAGAGGAAGAATAATGGATTATAAAAATCTTCATGATGATTATTTAGAAGCAACTATTTTAGGAGAAATGTTATCAGATCCAAGTGTTGCTAAAACTGGGGTAGAAATGTTATCACCAGAAGATTTTTATGTGGAAAATTTTAATCATATCCAATTATTTAAAGCAATGTATGAAATCAATAAAAGAGAAGAAGTTATTGATTCCAATTCAATTGTTACTCAATTAAAGTTAAATAAAACTTACGAAAAGATTGGAGGATTAGAATTTTTAAATGAATTATTAGATCAATGTGTTTCTAATATTAATTTAGAAAACCATATTGGACAACTTAAAGATATTACATTACTTAGAAAATTAGCAGAAAAATGTAACGAAATCTTAGTAAATATCAATAATAAACCTGTAGATTCTATTACTAGCTTTTTAACTAAAGCAGAAAATGATGTTAATGATATTACTTCTAAAAGAAGAGTATCTAATTTTGAAAGAGCAGATACTTTAGCAAGAAGAGTTGGTAAATCTTTACAAGATGCTACTGGTGAAGAAGCAATTACTGGATTAAAAACTGGTTATGATAAGTTAGATGTTGCAATAAATGGACTTGGTAAAGGTCAAGTTATTTTGATTGCAGCTCGTCCTGGTGTTGGTAAATCTCAACTTGCATTAAATATATGTTTTAATGTTGCTCGTAATGAACTTGTAAATAATAAAAAACCTACCATCGCGTATTTCTCTCTTGAAATGAGTAATGCAGAACTTATGAAGAGATTATTTGCAATTGCATCACGTACTTCTCAATATAAGATTAATACAGGTCATTTAAATAAAACTGATAAATTATCATTAAAAGAAGCTCAAGAATTAATTGAAAATACTGATATGTATTTTGAAGAATCTACTTCTTTAACAATTGATGAAATTTGTTTAAAGAGTAAAAAACTTAAAGAACAAAAGAATGATTTAGCATTAATCGTTATTGACCATATTGGTATTATTCAAGAAGGTGATCATAAATTTAGTAGTGATCAAGAAAAAATTGCATATTATTCAAGAAGAATTAAAGTTTTAGCACTTGAACTTGATTGTCCAATCCTTCTTGTTTGTCACATTAACCGTAAAGCTGATGAAACTGACTTTAGAAAACCAGAACTTTCTCAATTAAGAGGATCTGGATCTTTAGAGAATGACGCTGATAAAGCATTACTTTTATATCGTACAAATTACTATAAAAAACAAGGTATTTCATTAAAACAAAAAAAGATTGGTGAAAGTGAAAGTGAACAAGAAGAAACACCAGAAATTGATGTTAATCGTGATGCTGAAGGTGAAAAAGCTACTATTATTATCGCTAAAAATAGACAAGGTCCTACTGGAGAAGTTAATTTATTATTCTTCCCAAGTTTTGGTACTTTTGATAATCCAGATGGTGATTTTGGAGATGAATAATGGAATTAATTAATATTTGTAGTGGATCTAAAAAGAATTCTACATTAATTTATAATGAAGATACTTTAATATTAATTGATACAGGAATGGGAATAAGAGAATTAAATAAAGTTTTAAAAGAAATAAATAAAAAGCTTGAAGATATTGATTATATTTTTATTACTCATGAACATACAGATCATATTAAAAATATTAAATATTTTGATAAAAATAAGATACATTCATTACCTAAAGTAATTGAAGATTTAAATGAATCTAATTATTTAGAAATATTTAAAGAATATAATTTTAAATCTTTTAATATTACTCCTTTATTACTTTCTCATGATAGTAATAATATTATGGGATTATTAATTAAGGATTCTTTAAATGATGATGTTTTAGGATATATTACAGATACAGGATTTATCCCATTTATTACTTTAAAATATTTATATAATTTAAATTATTATTATTTTGAAAGTAATTACGATAATATGATGCTTCATGAATCAAGAAGAAGTGATGAATTAAAAGGAAGAATTGCAGGAATTAAAGGGCATTTATCTAATGATATGAGTAGTATTTATTTAGATGAATTGATTGGAGAGAATACTTCTAAAATATTACTTGCACATTTAAGTGAAGAATGTAATACTCCAGAAGTTGCATTACTTACTCATAAAACAAGATTATCTTTAAATCCTAATTTTAAACATATTGATATTAGATGTTTAAAACAAAGAGAAATTACTAAATTATGATTAAAATAAATTTATATGTTATTGGATCTATCAAAGAAAAATATATGGTAGATGAAATTAATGAATATTTAAAAAGATTAAGTAAGTACGCTAAAATTAATATTATTGAATTTAAAGAATCAAAAATTCAAGGTAAAGATCAAAATACAATTTTAAATGAAGAAGGTGATCAAATTTTAAAGAAAATTGAAGATGATGAATATCTTTTCTTACTTGATTTACATGGAAAAATTATCAGTAGTGAGGAATTTGCTTCTCAAATGAAATCTTTAATTGATCTTGGAAAAGGAAAAATTTCTTTTGCAATTGGAGGAACTTTAGGAGTTAGTGATGATTTAAGAAAAAGAGCAAATTTCTTAATTTCACTTTCTAAAATGACTTTTACCCATCAAATGACAAGAGTAATTATATTAGAACAAATATATCGAGCATTTAAAATTAACAATAACGAACAATATCATCATTAGGAGAATAAAATGGAATATAAATTTTTTAAAGAATTAGAAAGAAATAAAGATGAATTTTTAGATAAATATTCATGTTCTTATATCTATAAAGATTGTGTTTTTTATATTGAACCTAATTTTTATACTCAACTTTTATATTTAGAAAATGAATTTAAAGGTGAAACATTCAATAAAATGTTAAATTCTATTTTAGATATTGCTTTAAGAAATAAGAAAGTTATTTTTACGGGTAATTTTGAAGATCCATTAATTGTTA
>CAVKAB010000142.1:0-3082 GCA_963653985.1 Bacteroidaceae bacterium | reverse complement strand
GATGATATTGATCTTGCTTGTGATGAGCTTTATGAAAATGGAGAAATAATATAACCCTATTTGATAATTTAATAGCTTTTTCTGAAGCTACAAAAAATGAATCAACATTAAGAAAAGCAATAAAATATGGCAAATTAGTTGATGGTGTTGAAACTTGTGAGTTTGGCAAGCAATGGGTTGTTTCTATAGATTCAATGAAAAGAGAATATGGTGAACCTAAATTCAATTAGATTATATTTAAGTTGTTACTTTTACTAGTAGCAACTTTTTAGTTATCACATTATCACACTTTGATTGACTTTTAGATGTGATAATGTGATAATAAAGAAAAGGTAAAAGATATGTTTAAATCAAATAATAAGAAAATAGAAGAATTAGAAAAAGAAATTAATGAATTACCAAAAGGATGTATATCAAAAAAGAAGATAAAGGGAAAAGAATATTTTTATCATCGTTTTAGTGAGTCAAATAAAAAATATGAAAACTATATTTCAAGTGATGATGTAAAAGAGTTAGAAGCTAAGATTAATAAACGAAAAGAATTAGAAAAAGAATTAAAAGTATTAAAAGATAGTAAACAAATTTTAGATTCTAATAAGAATAATGAATATACTTTTAAAACTTATGTAAAAATAAATGAAGAATTGGAATACTTTATTAAAGGAATTGAAAAATTTAAAAAAAGAGATATTTATAGTAAACTTAAAGACTTTATTTTTGATGAATCTATCGAAAAAGTTTTAATTCTTTATGGATTGAGAAGAACTGGAAAAACTACTTTGATTCGTCAAATGATTTTTGAATTAAAAGATGAACTAGATAAAGTAGCATTTATTCAAATTAGACAAGATAAAAAAATAAACGATATAAATCAAGATTTAAAATATTTAGCATCTAAAGGATATAAATATATTTTTATTGATGAAGTAACATTAATAGAAGATTTTATTGAAGGAGCTGCTTTATTTTCAGATATCTATGCTACTAGTGGGATGAAAATAGTTCTTTCAGGTGCTGATTCTTTAGGATTTATTTTTACTGAAAAGGAAGAATTATTTGATAGGGCAATATTTTTACATACAACTTTTATTCCATATCATGAATTTGAAAGAGTTTTAGGGATCAAAGGCATTGATGAATATATAGAATATGCTGGAACAATGAGTGTTAGTGGAACTAGCTATAACCATGAATCTATTTTTTCATCACTTTCTAAAACAAATGAATATGTTGATAGTGCAATTTCTTTGAATATTCAACATTCTTTAAAATATTACGATAATGGTAATCATTTTAGAGATTTATATGATTTATATGTTAATAATGAATTAACTAATGCAATTAATCGAGTTATTGAAGATATTAATCATCGTTTTACTAGAGAAGTTTTAACTCAAGAATATAAATCAAATTTATTAATGAACGCTAATAGAAATTTAATTAAGGATAAAAAAGAACCTTTTGATTTATTAAATAATATCGATTATAAATCTGTTATTAATGAAATGAAAAAGATGCTTGATATTATTGAAGAAAGTGATCAAAAAGTTAAAATTAATTATATTCATGCTTTAGAAATTAAAGAATATTTATCACTTTTAGATTTAATTGATGAAATTGATGTTATTTATTATCCAAATGTTGATGAAATTCATAAAAAGATAGTAGTATCTCAAAGTGGATTGCGTTTTATAGAAGCAACAAGTTTAATTGATTCTTTGTTGCATGATAAGAAATTTAATGATTTATCTATATTTAAAAAAGAATATGTTATTAGAAGAATAGAATCTACTTTAAAAGGAAGAATGATGGAAGATATCATACTTTTAGAATCAAAGATTGCTTTAAAAAATAAGAAAATCTTTCGACTTCAATTTGTACGTGGAGAATATGACATGGTTATATTTGATCCAAAAACTTTAAGTAGTGAAATTTATGAAATTAAATATAGTAAAGAAGTAATATCTAATCAATATATCTATTTAAATGATGAAGAATTAAATAAGAATACTGAATTCCATTTTGGTACAATTACTAAAAAAGCAGTCATTTATAGAGGTGAAACTTTAATTCAAAATGGCATTCAATACATTAATGTAGAAGAATATTTAAATAAATTGTATGAATAAGAATTGATGATTAATAACATTTTAATGATTTTATCAAGGCATTCTTTTATGTTTATATTTGTGTTAATTTCATTTACTTTTGTATACTTTTTTAAAAACTCCCTTGAAAAAATCCACTTGTTTAGTAAAAACTCCCTTGAAAAAGTCCTTTCTTAAAATAAAAGTCCCTTGAAAAAGTCTATTTTAAGAATATTTTTTATTGAATTATTAAGAATTAGAAATAGACTTTATCATGAAGTATGAATTAAATATTACTTTAATAGAAGTTAAATCTAGAAATGGAAACACTAAAAGTTCTAAGACTGTATTAAATGATAAAATTAAATATCCAAGTGTTAAAGGATTAATTAAGTTATGTGAATCTAATATATCTTATAAAGATAATGCATTAGTAATTCCTTATTATTTAACGTTTTTAGTTAAATAATGTAATTGCTATTCCTAGTGGAGTAGCAATTTTTAATTTAGAAATATTTAGAACATTATATGAAAAAAATTCTGCATGAAAATATTTGAAAAAGTGATGTTTCGAAAATTAAAAAAGTATGTATTCGAATATAAATAAGTGTGAATTGGTTAAAAAAAGTGTGAATTCGAATAAAATAACTGTGAATTGGAATATGAAAAGTGTGAATTGAAGGCAATAAAGTGTGAATTGGAGGCAACAAAATGGATATAAGTAAAATAAAGAAATTACTAATGAGATGTTAAAAAATAGAAATTCAGAGTGTTCGTATATTGAATATAAAAAATCCGAGAAATAATATGGAAAAATTTTAAAAACTATTTGTGCATATGGTAATAATTATTATTGTAATAAAATGCAATATATTTTTATTGGTGTTGAAGAAGAGAATAACTTAGAAAATAAAGCAATCCCTATTTTGCCAATTGAAGGCATTAAAGAATCTAAATTAGAGATAGTTTATAATAAATTGCTATCACTTAAATCT
>CAVKAB010000141.1:0-3090 GCA_963653985.1 Bacteroidaceae bacterium | reverse complement strand
ATTCTCTCGATATTTTTATTTATTTTTTTGATTTTCTTTTAAGATTTCACAAATCTTATATCCACCATCATAATGACCTTCTTTTTTAAGTTCATTTATACGTTTAATCATGAATCTTAATAAATCTTTATCATTAATGATGTTCTTTAATTCTCTTTCAATAGATTTTTCATCACTACATTCTTTAAAAGCATCACCCATTTCTCTTCCAAAGATTCCTCCATAAACTTCATGACCACCAATATGTCTCATAAAGAGTTTTGGAACTGGATAGAAAACAAGTTCACTAGGTTTTGTAATTAATAAATCAGTAACTCTCATTAAAAGATTTGTAGAATAAACTGCTTCAAAAATATCTTTATTATAGAAACAATAAATTCCACTAGCATCATTATCTCTAATTTCATCTACAAATTCAGTAAATTTATCGTATTCATTAAAGAAATTCTTTGACTCAAATCCTTTAACTTTATTTTTCATTAATTTATAAACATCTTCATGATCTCCAAAGTTCATAAATAATGCAACTTTATTTTCTTTAACGTATGGAAGGAAGAATTTTACCATTGAAATGAATAAATCACTTCCAGCACCTGCTCCTCCAACGCTTAAAAGAATTCTTAAAGGTTTATTTTCATCAATTCTTTTTAATCTTCTATTATTATCGTCTTCTAAATTAATTAAAAATTCATGATCAACATAACATCCAACACATTTAATGTCATTATCACTCATTCCTTTTAATTCATGTTTAGAAAATCCATCAAGAGTTTTATATCCATAATAAGCAAATGGAGTTTGAACTGTATGAATTGCACCTTCACTTAAATGAAGTGCCATTGGCCAATTATCAGGAATTGCATTACAAACATCATTCATCCCTGCATGGATTGCTGCTTGGCTTGGCCAAACATGTGTTGCAACATATGGAATATCTTTTGGGATATTTCTAAAAATAGGTACTAAAAGTTCAGCATTTTTTTGATCTTTTGCGTTATATTCAATCTTTTTAAAACCTTCACTATTAAGTGGCTCCCAAACTATTTTATTAAATAATTTTGATTTTTGAGAGATTTTACTTGCTAAAGAATACATATCATTTTGTTTTCTAATCATTTTAGAACCAGTTGCGTCAAATGAAGCTAGATCTAACCAATATGGAGTATAACCCATTGCTTTTGCACAACTTGCAAGTGCAATAGAAATTCTATAATGACCAAATCCCATTCTAATATTTCCAACAATTAAAGCATTATCGTCGAATTTTTCGTCACTTTCTTTAAAAACAACTTCTTTAACACCAATTCCTTTTAAAGTTTCATTATCTTTAAAACCTAAATGGTAGTTTTTGTTTGAATCATCTCCAAATTCTTTAATGAATTTAGCTTTACTTTTAGATGCACTTTTAATTGTTTTTTTATCAATTTTATTTCCAAAAATTACAGAAGTTTTATCCATTTTATCTCTCCTTTATTAACTAAATATCTTAAAGTATATTTTGTATCACTATTTAAATAATCAATATCAATGATATTTTTATTTTTTCTAATATCTAAAATTTCACTTCCTACAAGTTTTTGACTCTTTTCTAATAATTCTTTATTTTCTTTACTGTATAAAGAAACATCATCACTAGTCATAAAAACACTTCCACATAAATGGTTAAGAGTAATAATTGCTTCTTTTTGTTTATTACTTAACTTAATATTATCATCTCTTAATAAATAAACATCAGGATCGTTTGCAAAGCATATATTATTCATAATTGATCTATAGATAGTATTTACTAAAGTTACTTTAGTAGAAATTCTTTCTCTATGCATAAATCTCATATAGAGTTTATCATCAAAAATTAATGAAATATCTGGTCCAATACGAGCATAATCTGCTCTTTTAAAAGATGATGATAAAGGAACTCCACATACAAGTAATAATTTTCCTTTTAATTCATCTCTTAAAATATTCATGATATAACTCATTAATTCTGCTCTTGTGAAGTTAGGATCTTTAATTAACGCACTAGCGTATAAAAAATCTAACTTAAAGAAATCAAATCCTAAATCAACATAATATTTTAAACATTTTTTAATATATTCAATGACTTCTTCTTTTCTTATATCTAAAACATAATCTGTACTCCAATTACATCCTGCAGCAACTGGTTTATTATTTTCTAAATATAAATAATCTTTATGTTCATTAAAAACTTTAGATTTAGTTTCACAAACAAGCGGAGCAAGCCAAATACCTGCTTTTAATCCTTTTTCGTGAATTTTATCAACAATTGGTTTTAATCCATTAGGGAATTTTTTAGAATCAATATCTAACCAATCCCCTACAAAAGTTTCACTACCATCATCAATTTGGAATAAATCATAATGAGTAGAATCAATCGCATCCAAATTCTTTAAAATAATTTCTTCATTAATATTTTGATAATGATTATACCAAGAAGTATATCCTTTAATTTTATTTACGCCTTCACATTTAAAATTATTTAAATATTCTTTAGAAATAGATAAATAATTTCCTTTTAATGTAACATAATTAAATAAAACAAATTCTTTATTAATCTTTCTACCATTAACATCACTTTCAAGAACGATTTTATTTTCTTTAACTTTATGATTAATAATTAAAAATGCATTATCTTCATTTAAACTTCCAAATAATAAAGCGTCATTATTGTTCTTATTTCTAATATAAGAAAATGTATATCCATGAAGAACATTTTTTTCATATTTTTTAAATATTTCATCTCCATATTCTTTAAAATGAAAATTATTTGATAATTTTTTAGGTAATTTATCAATTGATTTAACATTTTCATTAATATCAAATTCACGTGTATCAGTCCAAGATTGATATCCATTCAAATAAATACATTCATTTTCATTATATTTATGATCAATTTCAATAAATGCACTTAATAAAGTAATTTCATTTTTTGGATTAATAACATATTTAACTTGTTTATCTAATTCAGTTTTTTCAATTCTATAATCTGAAGTTTCTAATGTGTCACTTTCTTTTACTAAATTACCAACTTTATATTTAATTTTAAACATTATTAAAATCCTTATTTTTCTT
>CAVKAB010000140.1:0-3117 GCA_963653985.1 Bacteroidaceae bacterium | reverse complement strand
ACATTTCTTGCATTTGTTATTAATTCTAAGTTATGCCACTGCTATGAGATAATTACTGAAGATACTGAATATGTATTAGCAAGCTTTATGGAACATCCATTAGATAAATATTTAAAACATATGAAGAAATATAGATTTGATGATTTACCTTCCTCTTTTGAATTCTTATATGATACTGGAGAAAATTACCTATTCAAATGTTTTAAAATAGATGAATTAGATATTAATTCTAATCAAAGTTTCTTTATTGAAAAAGCTATTGGGCAAGGAATATGGGAAGATAACTCTTATTCATTAAGAGAATATCTAGATGGAAATATTGATCCTTTACTTGATGAAAATGATTATGAAAGAAACTACTTTTTACCTTGGAATTTTAAAAAAAAATATTTTAAAGATTTTGATGATGAAGTAGACATTGAAAAATTTAAAGAAGATTATTCTAAACATTTTTCAAGTATTCTTTCTAAAATCCGTAAAGAAGATGATGAATATATTGCTTATTATCACATCTCTTTAGAAGATATTGAACCTGATTATAAATACATAGAAAAAAAGAAGAAAGTAAGATTAATGGAAGAAATGCATAATAAAAATTAAATAATATGTAATTTTATTGATAATATTATGTCAAAATATTAATTTTTGGAAAAGTTGCATTTTTACCCCTTAAAAAGTTTGGAAAAGTTGATAATTTAGACCTAAAAAATATTGGAAAAGTTGTTTCCCAATAGTAAAATATAATTAATAAAGGTATTAATTATGTTTAAAAGAAAGATAGAAGAAAGATTAAATACATATTATAAAGATAATGATTCTAGAATTATCATTATTGATGGAGCAAGACAAATTGGGAAAAGTTTTATTATTAGAGAAACTGCCTCTAAGTTTTTTCCTAACTATATTGAAATTGATTTAAAATCAGATTATGAAGGAGATCAGTTATTTAAAGATATTAAGTCTACTAAATCATTCTACCTTTTAATTAGTTCTCTTTATGGAGATAAACTTAATGATATTAATGATACCATTATCTTTTTAGATGAAATCCAATTCTATCCTCATTTAATTACACTTTTAAAAGATTTAAAGAAAGAGAATAGATATAGATATATTGCAAGTGGTTCTTTACTTGGAGTTACTTTAAAGCATATCTTTATCCCAATGGGATCAATTGATGAAGTTAAAATGTACCCTTTAGATTTTGAAGAATTCTTATGGGCGAATAATGTCTCTCAAGAGGTAATTGAATATTTAAAAGAATGTTTTGATAATAAAACTCAAGTAAATGAAGGGATACATAAACAAATACTTTCTTTATTTAAAGATTATTTAATTAGTGGAGGGTTACCTGATGCGATTAAAGAATATGTTATTAATAAGAATGTATTTAAAGCTAGGGAGATTCAATCTCAAACATATACCTACTATAAAGATGATTGTGCTAGATATGATACAGAACATAAGTTAAAGATATCTAAAGTGTATGATTTACTTGTATCCACAATGGAAAATAAAGTTAAAAGAATCATGTTTAATAGAATTGAAGATAAAAAAGGTGCAACTTCAGACAAATATGAAGATGAATTTGATTATTTAATTGCAAGTGGGGTAGTAAATGCTACTTATTCAATCTCTAATCCTCATTTCCCATTAAATGAATCAATATCTAAGAATTTAATAAAGTTATACTATAATGATGTTGGTATATTATCTAACTTATTATTTAAAAATAATATAAATGCTATTTTGAATCAAGATAATGGAATTAACCTTGGATCTTTATATGAAACTATTTGTGCAATGGAGCTTAAAGCACATGGGCATGACTTATTTTACTTTGACTCTAAAAAGACTGGGGAAGTTGATTTTTTAATTAATGATTATAACTTATTAAATGTATTACCAATTGAGATTAAATCAGGTAAGAATCAAAATAACTTTAGAGCAATCCCAAAACTTGTAGATAATCGAGGAAATTATAAACTTCCTTTAGGATATGTATTTGGTAATAAGAATGTATTTGAAATAAGGAATAATTTAATTATTCTTCCAATATACATGATTATGTTTATTTAAAAAACTATATTATTTAATCATATTTTTAATGAAGCAAGAAGATTCTTAAATAAGAATAAAAATATAAAAATAAAGATTAAGCGACATACTGTAAATATTTATTACGATATTGCAATTTTATTTAATTTGTTGTATATTATTAACGTCGGATCGTGCTCTAGGAACCTACGGGACTAGAGCCAAGGTTTTATTCATTTATTTAACAAATAAATGGGTAACTCCTTTACCTTCCATGTACCTACGGGAGTGGAAGGTTTTTTTATCTCTTAATAAAAATAACACTTTTCCAATGTTCACGAAAGCCCATTTTAGTTTTTATTAATTTAAAAATGTCTGCTGGAATAATTTTAGAAAGATCCAAAAATTCTTTTTCCATTAAATTAATAAATTCATTTAAATCATTTTCATTTAAAATTAAAAATAAAGCAATAACTAATGAAAAAGCATCTTTAGTACCATAAAGATAGTTATTATGTTCAAACGGAATTTCTAATAATTTAAAATTTTTAATAGAATTTGTCTTAATTGAGATTTTGTACTTAAGGTTATAAAAAACTTCATCAAGAGCACATAAATTTCTTGCAAAAGCAATATTTTTTAAAAAAATCTCTAGATCATTGCTATTTAAATTAAATACTTTTGAAACATCATTTTTATCTTTTTCTTTCATTGATTTGTAAAAAATAGAGACTTCTCCTAAAGTAAGATGATTAATAAAAATTTCAAATGGAACATACCCGAATTCTAAAATTGAATTTGTAATTCTTTCATTTTTATCAAGCTTATTAGCGAGTGTACTTTCTAATTTAATGATTAATTCAATAGCTTGTTTTATTTTTACAACATTCAATTCTCCATTAAGAGAGTTAATATCAAAATTTTCTGGTTTTAAATAACCGTTACTTCCATATGAAGCAATAAATATATTTGCTATTACTGTTTTAATTTGAAGTTCAACCTTTAGAATGTATTTAAAATAAATAAGTTTAATTTCTTTATCAAAATTGTATAAACTATAAATGAAATTTAATTTAACAT
>CAVKAB010000139.1:0-3126 GCA_963653985.1 Bacteroidaceae bacterium | reverse complement strand
AAATAATGAAAGTTATAAAGTAGATGAAAATAAAATTTTAGTAAAAGATTTTACTTTAAAAGATGCAAAAGAATGTTTTAATACTTATTATAAATTTCAATATGAAAAAGAAGATAATAGAAAAGATAGTGTATTAGATATATTTTACTATTTAGGTTCATACAATGATTCTAAAGTTGTTCTAATGCAAGATACACTTTTTTATGAAATTGGAAATAACCCTGAAAGTACAACAAAAGTTGATCTATATGACCTTATTAATGAAGAAATAATTGAAGATTTTACTTTTAAATGGCATTTTGATAAATTTTGTTTAAGAAATCCAAGGGTTTATTATAAAGATAATATGTATACAATTACTGAAGCATATAATAATAAAATTTTAAGTTACGATAATATTTCTACCTTAAATGATATTTGGAATAATAAAAGGTCAGAATATGAAGTTTTTTATAGATTTGTAGGAGAAAATTTATTATGAAATTAAAATTTAAAAAAATATTATTACCATTTTTAATGTTACCAATGCTATCTGGTTGCTCTAATGACAATCAAGTTATTAGTGGAGATTTTACTGTTGGAGAAGCTAAAAAATACGCAAATGATTATTTAAAATTAGTATTTAACAAAGATACTTTAGAAGGTCATGAAATTAATATTTATCTTAATCTTGGAAGATTTAATGATAATAAAGGAATCATATTATTAATGGATTATCGCCCTATTGATATGAGTGAAGGCATGGAATGTGATTATTTTAGAGAACAAATAGGAAGTTACCTTTTTAATTGGGATAAAAGTTTATTAGATTATTCCTGTCAAGTTGGAAGATATTATGAAGATGATAAAGTATATACTTTAACAGAAGCATATGAAAAATCATTATTAAGTATTGATGATATCAAAACTGCTCATCATAATTTAGAAATGTATAATTCAATTGATGGAGTTAGAGTTGATTATAAGTTTACTAATAAAATTGCATAAGAATGGAGAGATCCATTCTTTTTCTTTTTTAAAATTTGTAAAAAGAATATAATTTTTAAAGAATATGAGTAATATTTTAGATTATTTAGATTGGAGAGGAGATTTAAGTTTTAGAAGATCTTCATTTAATGAAGTTGATAGTTTAATTCTTAATAGATTAAGTTATATTCCTTTAGAATGCTTAATTAAAGATAATGAAGAAATAACTATATTAGAATTATTTAATAGATTTAAAGATATTAATAAAGATACCTTATTTATATTACGTGATGAAGATATTATTTTAATTGAAAAGTTAGGGAAATCTAACCGTTTTAAAGATGTTATTGTTAGTGATTTTTTAAGTATTACTTTAAAAGAAAATGAAATGCAATTTGCGGGAGTTACTTTTAGATATAATTTAGATTCTAAAATATATATTGCATTCCGTGGTACAGATACATCAATTACTGGAATTAAAGAAGATTTTAATATGAACTTTTTAGATGTTGTTCCAAGTGAAGAATATTCTATTAAATATTTAGAAGATATAGGGAATAAATATAAAGATAAAGAGATTAGACTTGGAGGACATTCAAAAGGGGGAAGGGTTGCAATATTTGCAAGTTTAAATCAAAAAGAAGATATTAGTAACAGAATTAAGAAAATCTACAATAATGATGGACCTGGATTTAATGATGAAGTTATTAAAATATTAAAAGAAAAAGAAGAATATAAAAGAATTATTCAAAAAGTAATTACTTTTATCCCTGAAAGTTCCTTAATTGGAATATTATTTAATCATGAAGAAGAAGTAGTAATCATTAAATCAATAGAAAATGGGATGAAATCTCATAATATTTATAATTGGGATATTAAAGGCACTTCTATAGTAAGAGGAGATTCTTTAAAAGAATCATCTAAATTTTTAGATAAAACATTTATCCAATGGATGAAAACATTAGATAAAGACACTAGAAAAAACGTTATTGATTGTGTATTTGATATTTTAAGTAATACTAAAATGGAAAAAGCAAGAGACTTCAATGATAAGATTATGTCTAATATATCTTCTATTTTAAAAGGATATAGTAATTTATCTAAAGAAAATAAGAAGAAATTAAAAGAAACTTTAGGATTATTAATTAAATCATTTAAAGATAACGCAATATTAGAAATTAAATCATCTAAAGAATCACATGAAAAATATAAGAAAATTGAAAATAAGAATGCGTCAAAATAGATTTAATTTATTGATACATCTAAAATATTTGTAGAGGATAAAATATGTATAAAAATATTGAAAAACAAAAAATCTTAGAACTTGAAAAAGAAATTGAATATAGCAATGGTCAAGTTGTTTCTAAAACTTTAGTTCAAAATGAACTTGTATCAATTACTTTATTTTCTTTTGCAAAGGGCGAAGAAATCTCATCTCATAAATCAGGAGGAGACGCATTAGTTACAATTCTTGATGGTAACGCTTTAATTACAATTGATGGTAAAGAATATCATCTTAAAAAAGGTGAATCAATTGTTATGGAAAAAGGTTTACCACACGCTTTATTTGCAGAATCCAACTTCAAAATGATTTTAGTAGTATCTTTCTAAAAGGTACTACTTTTTATAATTTTTCTTTTTTTAATTAAATATTTATTTATAAAATATAGATAGGAAAAAATTATGCTTTCAAGAAGACAAGAAGAAGGATTTACACCTTTAGTGTTAGAATATTATGAAAACTTTATTAAAAAAGATATTCCTTTAAAATATTGCCTTTATTCAAATGAAGATATTAGAAATGAAGAGATGGTTGCGTATTTATTAAACCCTTTTTGCTATGAGTCTTTTGAAAATATTTTATCTGATTTTGCCCTTATTCCAGAAACAATTTTTAATCATTCTTTCGCAGTTTTAAAAGAAAATGATACTAATGAATCTGTTGTAAAAGTTTTAGTTGGTAAATATTGTAGTTATATTTTAAAAGAAATTCCAATTAGTGTATTTTTTGCTGGATTAACTTTTGTTAAAAGTAAAGATAAAGATGTTTTAGTTGCTACTAAAGAAAAAGCACTATTAGATTATATTTATGTTTCTATCAGAAATTTTAATAAATTAAGTGATTTTGATGAATTTTTTGAAAATTACCGTTTTGATATA
>CAVKAB010000138.1:0-3227 GCA_963653985.1 Bacteroidaceae bacterium | reverse complement strand
CATTAGCAAGCATAATTGTATATCCCATTGGGACAAGTAAACATGCAAGAGCAAATCCAATACCACCAAGAACAATACCATATGTATTCATTTCACCCATTTCAGTTAATGAATCAGAAATTCCTGTGGATAATTGATCCATAATGCCTTTTCCTGCAACATTTAATGCAATTAAACTTGCATCATCACTAGAATAACCAGCATCTAATTTTTTAGAATAAATTTCTTTATAAGATGCAATAGCACCACTACCATAACTATAAATTAAATTCATTGTAGTAGTACCACTATTTCTACCACTTGCAGCGCTAATTTGATCAACTGAAGTAATTGAGGCATTGTATTTTGTATTGTAATCTTCAATTAATTGTTTTTCTGCTTTTTTAGCAACATCATCAATTGCTCTTGAAGTAATCGCACTTTCTAATACATTACTTCCATCATAATATGCATTAGTATTTTTATCATCACGAGTTACATATTCTGTTAAGAATTTATCTAAATCGCTTCTTAAATCTTTAATATCATCTTTAGCATCATTTTTAGCTTGTCTAATTTCTTCTTCTGTATAGTCTTCACCTGTTAATGCTAATTTTCTTCTTTTTTCTAATGATGTAGCTTTTGTGCCTGTTTTTCCATCAATTTTAATGAAATTATCAGGATCATATTCTTTTGATTCTACTTCTTTATAGATAATGTTGCCATTTGAGTCTTTAGTACCACTATCTTCAAGTTTTACTGGATATCCTAAATCGCTAGTGCGGTATAATACTTCAAAATCAGGAAGATATGCATAATACGCACTTGATTCTGCAGTATCAATAACTTTATCTAATACAACATCTTTAATCTTTAATTCTTTATAGTTATCTTCATTAAACCATTTAGTAGTATCTTTTAAATATTCAATTTCAATATTATTTAATAAATAGATTGCGTCTTCATCACTAGATAATAATTTACCAAGTTCTAATCCATATTGATATGCAACTTCTTGTTTTAAGTTACCATTAACGTATACTTCATTAATAGAATTTGATAATAAAGTTTTTACCTTTTTAGATGTTTCTTCACTTAATCCATATTCTTCTTTAATAGCATTTTCAAATACAGATGGTACTACTTGATACATCATTTCATTATATGATAGTGATTTATTTGATTTATAAATAGTAAAGTATCCATTAATAACACCTAACATAACTTGTTTTTCTGAATCAGAAATACTCATAGAATTAATATTGGTTGTAGCAAGTTTCATGATTTCAGAATATGCATAATCATCACTTTTAGTAGCTGCATAATATTGATCATAACCTGCTTTTAATTGGCTAATACTAGTTTTTAATGTTTCATTACCTACTAAATCAATGTTTTGAGTTAATAAATCATTTAATGTATTAGTAGATTCATATAATTCTTCATAAGCTAGAGCACTATTATAATAAGAATTATAATAAGAGATACTACCTTGTTTAATAGTAGATTCATCTCCTGCTGAAGAGAATAAATTCTTCATTGCAGTTGATGTAGCGTTAATATTTAAAGTAGATAAAATACCAACAACTACTGCAATTAAAGCACCATTACATAAAGATACTGTTGCTAAAGCTTTACCATTTGATTTTAATGATTCTCTAAAGATAGCATTAGAAAATAAATGGGATTTTTTAATTTTTTTATTTTTAATATTATCAAGTTCTGGAGGAAGTGCCATGACTTCTTCATTCATATTATTTGCCATAATTAACTCCTTTTATTTACGTATTCATCAAAATAACTTTGTAAGGTATAAGGTTTTTGAGAAATAAACTTTAATTCCTTACCACTTAATTCTTTCATTAATGGATCTACTAAAGTATTTTCAATTCTTACAGTTACTTGGTTATATTGAGGTTGATCTTTTATAATAAATTCTCTATTTACATTTAAGAAATTCCAATAATCATCATGATTAATGAATTCAATCTTATAATCTCTTAATGTTCTATTTCTAATTTCATTACAATCTACAATCGAAGTAATGTGTCCTTTATTAAAGAAAACTACTCTATCACAGACTTTTTCTAATTCTTCAATTGTATTACTTGTCATGATAATAGTTCTTCCTTTTTCTTTTTCATCTTTTACAATGTTTAAGAATTCATCTCTCATTAATGGATCAAGTCCTGTTGTTGGTTCATCCATGATTAAGATTGGGGTATTTTTCATTGTTGCTGCAACAATTGAAGTTTTTTGTTTCATACCTTTTGACATTCGTCTTGGGTATGCTGAAACATCAAGTTGCATTCTTTTAATGATTTCATCTGCTTTTTTATTATAATCATCTTCAAGATGAGATAAAGAAGCATATGATTTTAAGAACTCATTACCAGTTTTTAAATCTGGGAAATTAATTTCTCCTGGAATATATCCAATATAATTTTTTAATTTAGCAGCGTCTTTATACGCATTCATATTATAAATATCAATATTCCCTTGAGTAGGTTTAATAAATCCCATAATTAATCTTAAAAGGGTAGTTTTACCAGCACCATTTTCACCCATGATACCTAAAGTTTCCCCTTTATAGACTTTTAAATTTACATTGAAATTTCCTCTATTATTTCCATAATCTTTAGAAATATTTTTAATATCAATTACTACTTCTTTTTTCATAACTAAATTCCTTTAAATTCTTTTTCTTCTTTATAGAACTTCATAAAGAAATCTTCTAAAGTTTCTTTAATTTCATTGAAATCTTCTACTTCCTTACTTGCTAGCATATTAACAAAGTTAGAAATATTACTATCTTCAATTGCAAATGTGATTTCTTTTATATCTTCTTTATAATCAATAATCTTATAGATATCACTTTCTGAGTTACAAAGTTCATAATAAGAATTATCTTTAAATTTAACTCGATATACTTTATGGGTATTGTGTTTTAAATCATTAGCGATGAATGTTGAAACAATCTTTCCATCTTTAATAATTGCAATTCGATCACAACTTACATCAACTTCTCTAAAGATATGGGATGAAAGAAGAATTGTTTTACCTCTTTGCTTTTCAAGTTTAATTAACTCAATAAACTTATCTTGCATTTCAGGATCAAGTCCACTTGATGGTTCATCCATAATGATAATATCTGGATCAGACATAAATGCACAGACAACAACAAGTTTTCTTCTCATACCAATACTCATTTCTTTACAAAGAAGTGAAGTATCAAGTTCAAATTCTTT
>CAVKAB010000137.1:0-3282 GCA_963653985.1 Bacteroidaceae bacterium | reverse complement strand
CTGTAATGGTGAAGGTAGCCTTTCGAGGCAAGAATAGCACGTCGCTGGGCTTTTTATTTTACTAAATGGATCATGAATAATAAATTCATGATCTTTTTTTATAATTTAAAAATATATTGTTATTATAAAATTCAATATATTTTTTTGAAATTATTACTGATTTATTGACAATTTTTATAAAGTTTTTACTAAAAATATATTTAAATATAGACTTTATGATTTGATTTATATATAATATCTATATAAATCGGTAGTAAATACCGAATTATTAATTATTTACAAAAAGGAGCGAATGTAATATAATACATTCGGTAAAAAAATACGGATTATGAAGAAAGAATTAACTCAAGCTCAACTTGGTAGAATACCATCTTACTTACAAGTTCTTATGGATTTTAAAAATAAAGGACTTGAATATGTAAGTTCGAATGATTTAGCAGATGCATTAGACTTAAACTTTGAAATGGTTCGTAAAGATATTGCCGCAATTTCTTCTAAAGAAGGGATTCCTAACAAAGGTCGAAAAGTAGTTGAATTGATTGAAGATATTGAAAAAGTTTGCGGACATGATCAAAATCATAATGCTTTACTTGTTGGAATTGGTTCTTTAGGAAGAGCTTTATTGAATTACAATGGTTTTGAACATTACGGATTAAACATTGTAGCTGCATTCGATAATAAGCAAACACATGTTGGTGAAAAAATCAATGGAGTTCCAATTTATCACTTTGATGATTTAAAAGATGTCAAAAGGTTATATAATGCTTCAATTGGAATTATTTGTGTTCAAAAAGAAAAAGCTCAAGGCGTTGCAATTCATCTTGTTGCTTCGGGAATTGAAGCAATTTGGAATTTTGCACCAATTAAATTAGATTTAAATGATGAAGTTATTGTATCTAATATGGATATGGCAGAATCACTTGCTAAATTAGCTCATCGTTTATATAGAAAAGTAACTAAAAAAGGAGAATAGTATGGATAGAGAATTAGATCCAAAAGCAGTTGCTGAAGTTGATGGCTTAGTTAAAAAAGGCTTAGTCGCTTTAGAAAAATTTCGTTTATTAGACCAAAAGACAGTTGATTACATTGTAGCAAAAGTTTCTACAAAAGTATTAGATCAACATGAATATCTTGCAAGACTTGCTGTTGAAGAAACAAAAAGAGGTGTCTTTGAAGATAAATGTACTAAAAACTTATTTGCATGTGAATATGTTACTAATGCAATGAGACATTTAAAAACATGTGGTATTATTAGTGATGATCCAGTTACTGGCATTACTGAAATTGCAGATCCACTTGGTGTTATTGCTGGTGTTACACCTGTTACAAACCCAACATCAACAACAATTTTTAAATGTTTAATTTCTTTAAAAACAAGAAATCCAATTATTTTTGGTTTCCATCCAAATGCACAAAATTGTTCAGTAGAAACTGCAAAGATTATTTTAAAAGCTGCAGTAGAAGCTGGAGCTCCTGAAGATTGTGTTCAATGGATTTCTAATCCATCACTTGATGCTACTACAGCATTAATGAATCATCCAGGTGTCGCATGTATTTTAGCAACTGGTGGTAATGCAATGGTTAAAGCAGCTTATAGTTGTGGCAAACCTGCTTTAGGCGTTGGTGCAGGTAACGTTCCTGCATATGTTGAAAAAACTGCAAATATTGCACAAGCTGCAAATGATATTTTAATGTCAAAAGCTTTTGATAATGGTATGGTTTGTGCTTCTGAACAAGCTGTAATTATTGATAAAGAAGTTTATGATGAATTTATAAAAGATATTAAGAGATATGGTGCATATCTTTGTAACAAAGAAGAAAAAGCTTTACTTGAAAAATATATGTTCCGTCCTACAAAAGATGGCTCAACAGCATTATTTGCTGGCTTAGTTGGTCATCCAGCTTGGGAAATTGCACATGAAGCTGGTTTCGAAGTTCCTAAAGAAACTCCAATTTTAATGGCTGAATGTTCTAAAGTTGGCTTTGATGAACCATTAACAAGAGAAAAATTATCACCTGTTTTAGCTGTTTTAAAATCAAAAGATTCTAAAGAAGGATTAGATTTAGCTGAAAAGATGGTTGAATTAAACGGTTTAGGACACAGTGCTTGTATTCATACAGCTAACAAAGAATTAGCAGATGAATTTGGTGTTAGACTTAAGGCATGTAGAATTATTTGGAATTCACCTACTACATTTGGTGGTATTGGTAATATTTATAACTCATTCTTACCTTCAATGACATTAGGTTGTGGATCTTATGGTCATAACTCAGTTAGTGGCAACGTTAGTGCTATTAACTTAATTAACATTAAAAGAATTGGTAAGAGGAGAAATAATATGCAATGGTTTAAAGTTCCAAGCAAAATCTATTTTGAAAGAAATAGTATTCAATATTTAAAAGATGCTAAAAATTTAAACAAAGCATTCATTGTTTGCGATGAAACTATGGTTAGATTTGGTTTCTTACAAAAAGTTTTAGATCAATTAAATTCTAGAAGAAATGAAGTTCAAGTTCAATTATTCACAAATGTTGAACCAGATCCAGATATTACAACAGTCAAAAAAGGTGCAGAAATGATGGCTGCATTTAATCCTGATACTATTATTGCTTTAGGTGGTGGTTCTTCTATGGATGCTGCAAAAGGTATGTGGTTATTCTATGAAAATCCAGAAGTTAATTTTGATGATTTAAAACAAAAATTTATGGATATTAGAAAGAGAGCTTTCCGTTATCCAGAACTTGGAAAAAAATCAAAATTAATTTGTATTCCTACAACAAGCGGTACAGGTAGTGAAGTTACTCCATTCGCAGTTATTTCTAATAGAGCTGAACACAAGAAATATCCTTTAACAGATTATTCTTTAACTCCAACAATTGCAATTATTGATCCAGAATTTACAACTAATCTTCCTCCAAGAGTAACTGCAGATACAGGTTTAGATGTTTTAACACACGCATTAGAAGCTTATGTTTCTATGCTTGCAAGCGATTACACAGATGCTTTAGCATTACAAGCTATTCAAATTGTATTTGAATATTTACCAAGAGCAGTTAAAAATGGCAAAAACGATTTAGAAGCTAGAGAAAAAATGCATAATGCTTCAACAATGGCAGGTATGGCATTTGCTAATGCTTTCTTAGGTATGTGTCACTCAATGGCTCATAAGATTGGTGGTATGTATCATGTTGTACATGGTAGAGCTAATGCAATTTTATTACCATTCGTTGTTAGATATAATGGTGAAGTTCCTCAAAAACTTTCTACATGGCCAAAATATA
>CAVKAB010000136.1:0-3321 GCA_963653985.1 Bacteroidaceae bacterium | reverse complement strand
AGAGTATTTAGACCAAATTGATACATGGTTTAAAGAAAATGGATTAAAATGTATCGTAGCTTTAATAACCTTAATTTTAGGTATTGTCATTATAAAATTATTAATGGTTTTAATTAAAAGATCCATTAAAAAGATTAGAAATATTGAACAAATATCAGTTTCTTTCATTTGTTCTATTATTAAAATATTACTCTATATAACATTACTATTTTTAGTATCCCAAATTTTAGGTATCCCTACAAGTGGATTTGTTGCACTCTTTTCAGTTGTTTCTTTAGCGTGTACTCTTGCTTTACAAGATTCATTATCAAATTTATTTAATGGAATGATTATTATTTCTTCAAAACCATTTAGAACTGGAGAATATATTTCTATTAATGGAAATGAAGGAAGAGTTAAAGCGATTAACACAATGTATACTGTTTTAATTACTAATGACGGAAAAGAAATTGTTATTCCAAATTCTACTATTGTTAAAAATGAAATCATTAATTATGACCGAGTTGGTAAAAGAAGACTTGATATGACTTATGAAGTTTCTTACGCTAATGATGTAGTTAAAGTTAAAGAAGTAATTTTAAAAGTTATAAAAGAAGATCCACGTGTTTTAAAAGATGAATCTATTTCAATTGTTTTATCTGATTTTGCAGATAGTAATATTGTATTTACATCAAAATGTTGGGTAAAAACATGCGATTATTGGAATTTAAAGTTTGACTTAAATGAATTAGTATTTAATGAATTTAAGAAAAATCATATCGATATTGATTACAATCAAATGGAAATTAGAATGCGTACTGATGAAATTGATGAACCAATATCTGATTATTCTAAACTTGATAGAAGTAGTAATTTTAAAAGTGAAGAAGATAAAAAAGATATTATTGATAAATTAGAAGATAAAATGGAAGCTAGCGATAAAAAGAAAGCTTCTAAAAGAAAGAAGAAATCTAAATAAATTATAGGCGATACCAAAAATATCGTCTTTTTTTAATAAAATGAAAAGGCCAATCTATTGCTAGACTGGTCTTTTCTAAGGGGTATATATTTAAAAGGTTAATCTTCAGGTTTAGTTGGAGGTGTTTCTCCATTTTCTCCAGGTTTTTGAGAATTATCTCCAGGATTTTGGTTATTTCCAGAGTTATTTCCTCCAGGTCCTCCTTGTCCAGGATCTCCGGGTTGATTTCCTCCAGGTTGGTTATTAGAAGAATAATTTCCAAGTGTGATAGCTTTTTGGGTAGGAGTGAAATCTCCAATCAAAGTATCTTTAATATATAAGTAATATTTAGTATTTAATTCAATTTTACTTGTAGAAATTACTACAACTTCATCACTAGATGATGTAGTTTTTGAATAAACGACATTCCCTGATTCATCTTTAATTTCTATTTTTGAATTTGCTTCAACATTACTATCAGGATAATAGAAGATAGTTTGATTAGTAGAATTACTTCCTGGCATTTCAATCATACCTTTACTTGTAGTTCCAATAATCTCTCCTCCATTAATAACGAATCCATTATCAGTATCAAGTAAAGTATCTTCAGGATTTTGAGTACCATATAATGCAATGCTACCTCCATTAATTACCATTAATCCATTACTATCTAAGGCATCTCCATCGGCGTTTACATCAAGAGTACCATCATTAATAATAATGTATGGAGTAATTGAAGAATCATCACTTGCAGCGTTTAATCCATCATCTGTAACATCCATTTTTATAGATCCATTATTGAATACTACATATGCACCTTCTAATCCTTCATACGCTGAAGTAATATCAATATCACCATCGTTAATTACTGTAAATACATCACTAGTAATAGCGTCATCTTTTGTATCAATTGAGTAATTACCTCCATTAATGTAAGTATTTCCACTATTAGTATGGATTGCGTCATCATCAGTATCGAAAGTAAATGTACCTGAAGTAATTAAAATAGAATAATCTCCACTAGTAATAGTAGCGTCATCTTCATCATCTCCATTAGTGTCGTATTTAATTTCACCAACTTTAAACCCTTTAACTGATTGAGTTAAAGCATATCTTTTAGAGTAAGAATATTCTCTACTATCTTTTGCAATTCTAATATAATCACTACCAGATTTAATGAATTTATAATCATCATCTTCTAAATCATAAGTTTCTTTATTAGTATCACTATAACTTACAAATTCGCCAACAGTAGTAATATTGTAATTTCCATCATCAATATATAAATAACTATCAGCTTGGATTGCGTCTCCTTTAGTATAAGCAGTATATGAACAATTAACTAAATTAATAAATCCAGTTTCTAATGTATAATCATAAGTTTCATTATCACTATTATCAAAATCACATTCTGCTTTGATACCATCTTTATCACTTTGAATATTAAATGTAGCATCTTTTGCGTATACACTTTCACTAGCGATACCATTTTTTAAAGAAGTAATATTTAAAGTAGTATCAGTAATTACTAAAGTTTTACTTACTTTAATAGCATTACTATCACTATTTTCATTACTAACATTAATAATCCCTGATCCATTAATGGATAAATTACCTTTAATTGCAAGAGTATTTGAATCATCTTTATTAGAAATATAGTTAGTAGTATTTTTTAAAGCAGTAATAATAACATTAATTTTTTTATCACTTTTAATAAATGCACTACCTTCTGATGCACTAATATTAGCGTTATCTAAATATAAATGAACTGTGGAATCTTTCTTTAAATTAAATGTAATTCCTTTAGTGTAATCTCCACTTAATAAGTAATCACCTTCACTAGAGATAATTCCATCACTAGATAATGAGGTATAATCACTTGGTAATGTATCGTTTCCTTCTAAGGAAAAAAAATCATATGAAGATGCATTTAAGATTTTAGATTCTGTTAAAGAATAATCAACTTCATTAGGAAGAGAAATATTCTTTAAAGTAGGGTTTGAAATATTTAAAGTAGTAGATGAATTATCACTATCAGTATTTGAATCATTATTAGTGTTATTATCGATGTTTGATCCATCTGCACAACTTGAGATTAAAAATAATGTTGGTAATAAATTTAAAAATAAGCATTTATTGAGTTTTCTTTTTTTCATAAAATGAACCTCCTTCATTTATTGTCTATATTTTATTTTTAAATCCTTAAAAAGTTCTTAAAAAATAAAAAATATTTTAAAAATTTTAAAAATTATTAGAGAGTGACTAGAAATTGGGGGATTTTAGTGACTAGAAATGGGGGGATTTTCTCCCATAGGTTTGGGGGGATTTCTCTTGAAAATACGAATTTTATCGTATATAATTGAATTATGAATTATTTAAAGAGA
>CAVKAB010000135.1:0-3335 GCA_963653985.1 Bacteroidaceae bacterium | reverse complement strand
ATTTTTTAATATTCTTAATTTTTAACTTTAAATATTATATAATAATTAAATATTTGGGGAGTAGCGAAGTGTATTATAGCGACATCACGATTTAAAAAGATAAATCCGCGAATACACAAGAGTATTTCTTAGCCAGACCAAAAGAGGAGAAAGGAATGGAAGAAAACAAAAACTCAAAAAGTGAAGTTTGTTATGAAACTTTAACAAGCAAACAAACTTCCGAAGCACTTCAAACTGATTTAGATAATGGATTAAGTGAAGAAGAAGCTAAAAAAAGATTAGAAATTTATGGAGAAAACAAATTAGAAGAAAAGAAGAAAAAATCTCCAATTAGAATCTTTTTTGAACAAATGAATGATCCAATGATATTTGTTCTTTTTGCAGCTATTGCTGTTACAATTGGTGTATCAATTTATGAAACAATTAGTTACATCAATTCAGGAGTTGGTGGTAAAAACATTTTCTTAGAAGTTGGAGATTGGCCAGATGTAATTATCATTCTTGCAGTTGTTGTTATTAACGCAATTATTGGAACTGTTCAAGAAATTAAAGCTCAAACTTCATTAGATGCTTTAAAGAAATTATCATCACCTGAATCTACTGTTATTAGAAATGGTAAAAGATTCAAAGTTAAATCAAGTGAACTTGTTCCTGGAGATGTTGTTATTTTAGAAGAAGGTGACACAATTGGAGCAGATTTAAGACTTGTAGAAAGTGCTAACTTAAAAGCAAATGAATCAAGTTTAACTGGTGAATCAGTACCTGTTGAAAAAGATAGTTCAGTTACTTTTTCAAGTAAAGTTGCAATTGGTGATAAAATCAATATGGTTTATATGTCAACTCCAGTTACCTATGGTAGAGGTAAAGGTGTTGTTACTCAAACTGGAATGAATACTGAAATTGGTAAAATTGCAAAAGCTTTAGATGATGAAGAAGATGAAGAAACACCATTACAAAAAGTTTTAGCAAAATTATCTAAGTTATTAGGATATATTACATTAGGTATTGTTATTGCAGTTTTACTTGTTGATATTATTTGGATCTTTGTAAATGGTACTCAAAGTAATATTGAAAGTTGGATTGAAGCAGTCTTAAGTTCTATTGCACTTGCAGTTGCTGCAATTCCAGAAGGTTTACCTGCTGTTGTTACTATTGTTTTATCAATTGGTGTTCAAAGAATGGTTAAAGCTAATACAATTGTTAGAAAATTACCATCAGTTGAAACTCTTGGTGCAGTTAGTGTTGTTTGTAGTGATAAAACTGGCACATTAACACAAAACAAAATGACTGTTGTTGAAGCATATTCTAATAATGAATATTTTAAAGATAGTGATTTTAAAGAAGAAAATAAACATAACGAATTAAATTTACTTGCAAAGGGTATGTCACTTTGTAGTAATGCTACAGTTGATGAAGGATTATATGGTGATCCTACTGAAATTGCTTTAGTTGTTTTTGCAAACAACTTCAATAGACATAAAAAAGATTTAGAAAGTGCAACTCCAAGAGTTGATGAATTACCATTTGATAGTGTTCGTAAGATGATGACTACTCAACATAGTGATAATGGTAATAAAATTAACTATACAAAAGGTGCATTAGATAGTATTTTAAAACATACTACTAAAATCTTAATTAATGGTGAAGAAAGAGATTTCACTGAAGAAGATAGAGAAAATATCTTAAAAGCTAATAAATATTTTAGTGATAAAGCATTAAGAGTCTTAGCTCTTTCTTACAATACTAAAGATTCAATTGAAGAAGAAGATTTAGTATTTGTAGGACTTGTTGCAATGATTGATCCTGCAAGACAAGAAGCTGCTCCTGCAGTTAAGAAATTTAAAGATGCTGGTATTACAACAGTCATGATTACAGGTGACCATAAAGATACAGCATTTGCAATCGCTAAACAACTTGGTATTGCAGAAAATACTGACCAAGTTTTAATGGGTGAAGATGTTGATAAATTAAGCGAAACTGAATTACAAGAAGCTTGTAAGAAAGTTAGAGTATTTGCTCGTGTTAGCCCTGAAAATAAAGTTCAAATTGTTAAAGCATTTAAAGCTAATGGTAATATTTGTGCAATGACTGGGGATGGAGTTAATGATGCTCCTTCACTTAAAGCAGCAGATATTGGTATTGCAATGGGAATTACAGGAACTGATGTTGCAAAAGGTGCAGCAGATATGGTTTTAACTGATGATAACTTTGCAAGTATTGAAAAAGCAGTTGAAGAAGGAAGAGGAATTTACGCTAATATTAAAAAGACAGTTATTTTCTTACTTTCTAGTAATATTGCTGAAGTCTTAGTAATGTTCTTTGTTATTTGCTTTGGTTTCCCAGCTCCGTTAATTGCTATCCACTTATTATGGATTAACTTAATTACTGACTCACTTCCTGCTATTGCATTAGGTATGGATCCTAAAGATCCTACTAATATGAAGGATAAACCACGTGATCCAAATGAAGGTATCTTTGCTCATGGTGGTATGAGAACAACTCTTGTTTATGGTGCATTCTTAACTGTTGCAGTTTTATGTGCATATTTCAGTGCAGCATGGTTAAATGGTGCATTTGGATATAAACAAATTATGGATTTATACAATTCTAATGCAGAAATTCTACATCAAGCTCAAACTATGGCATTCTGTACTTTAGGATTTGGTGAATTATTCCATATGATTGGTATTTCTAATACTAAACGTAGTTTTATCTTCACTTTATTTAATAAGAATTGGATGATGTATATTGCATTCTTTGCTGGTGTTATTTTACAACTTGTTGTTGTTGAAATCCCTGGAGTTAGAGCAGTATTCAATACCGCTAACTTAGATTTAAATGAATGGTTAATTACAGCATTAATGTCATTAATTCCATTAATCTTACATGAATTAAGTGCACTTGTTCAATTTATCTATAAAAAAACTAAAAAGAATTAATAATTAATTTTAACCTCATGAGAAAAAATCTTATGGGGTTTTCTTTTGAATTAAGAAGGAATAAAATACTATTTATGAATTATTTAGGTACAAAAAGATTAGAAACAAATAGATTAATATTAAGAAAATTTGAAGAAAATGATTATCATGATATGTTTAAAAACTATACTTCAAGTGAAAAAGTAACTAGATTTTTAACATGGTATCCATACACAAAAGAAGAAGATTGTAGAGAATATTTAAATAATTTTATTTTAAAGAAATATAATGAAAACAATGCTGAAACATTTGCATGGGCAATTGTTGATAAAGAAACTCAAGAAGTAATTGGATCAATTGATGCAGTTAAACTTTATAAAGATTATGAAATTATTGAAATTGGATATTGTTTAAGTG
>CAVKAB010000134.1:0-3403 GCA_963653985.1 Bacteroidaceae bacterium | reverse complement strand
TTTATCTAAAGAAATTGAATAATATTCTTTTAAATTTCCTTTCTTGTGTTCCATACACAAAGATAATTGACCTTTTAATTCATCTGCATCGTTAGATGCTTCTAGATATCCAAGAAATTTTGACATACCAATTGCAATTTGTATTCCATATTTCTTTTTCATATACTTTTCATCAGTATATTTTTTCTCTAATCTTGCTGGATCAAATTCATATTCCATTATTCTTTCTACCCCTTATGTATTCATTTTACCATTTTGGTAATTTGAATTCAATGAAAAGAATAAATAAAATACGCGACTATAATCGTATTAATTTTAATATTAGGTAGTTAATTCGTATAATATTTGATATTATATTGATATAGACTAAGTGAATAGGAGACACAATAATGAAATATACAAGAATTAGTATTAAGTTTGATGAATATAAAGATAGATTTAATAGAACTATCCTTGTTAAAGGAGATCCAGATTTATTTAAATTTGGAACATTTTTAGCGTTTATTCTTGGTTCGGCATTTGAACACTCTTATTTAATTTACACTAAAAATGATGAATATGTTTTAGCACCTTTTATGAATGATGCTTTTAAGAAAACTAAAAAATATGCAGGAAACTACCATTTAAGTGATCTTCCTAAAAACTTTGATTTCTTATATGATACTGGAGACTACTACATGTTTAAATGTAAAAAAGAAGGTATTGTAGAAATTGATTCTAGAAAGACATTTATTTTAGAAAGTGCTAAAGGTCAAGGAATATGGGAAGATAATATTTATTCATTATGTGCATATTTAAGAGGAGAGATTAAACCATCTAGAAGATCTAATGATGAAAATGAAGGTTATTTCTTACCTTGGAATTTTAATAATAAAACCTTTGGGGATTTTGATAAAGAAATTGACATTGAAAAAGAAAATGAAAGAATATCAAGTGATTTTTCTAGTATTCTTTCCTTTATGCGTAAGGGAGAGAAAAAATATATAGATGAAACAAATATCTCTTTGGATAATATTGAAACCGATGATTTTGATTATGATAGTTTTAAAATCAAAAAAGAATTAGAAGAAATATCTAAAAAGAAAGCGTAAATAGATAAAAAAGTATGCAAATTATGCATACTTTTTAAATCATTTTAATAATTCTTTTAATGTTAATTCATCTTTTTTGTGAGAGTGGGACCTTTTTAAAACATAAAGATTTATTAAGTCAATAATTTCCTCATTAGACATAGGTGAAAAATAATCATTAACATACTTTCTAGTTTTGTTAAATGATTTATTTTTCTTTTTATAGAACTCACTTGGTTTAAAATTTGATTTTGACTTTAAATATTCTTCATATAATCCTTCATTTAAAATTAGTAGTATTTCAAATTCAGGAAGAGTACAAATTTTAATTTCGCTTATTATCTTTTCCTTCATTAATTGAGATGGTATTTTTAATCTTTCTTTCATTTTATCTCCTACTCGATAAATGATAACTCCACTTTTTGGATTTAAAGCTTGTATAAAACCAAGAATTTGTCCTTCAATTTGTCTTGCATGATATATTTTATCCATTAATAAATCATCTTTTGTAAATTTTAGTAAATTACGTTCTAAAAGAATATTTAAGAATTCTTGTTCACAAGTTCCTTCAGTCATTATAAGAATGTAATTCATTAATTAAATTTCTCCTTACTGTTTTTAATGCATCATAATTGATTGAAGTGTTGAATACATTATTATCAAAGAGTTTACTCTTAGATAATTCACATCTAATATTGTAATCTGAATAAAGATTTTTAATATTAATTCTTCCTTCATCTTTATGAGTAATAAAGATTGAATCTCTTCTTTTTAAATAATCTAGAATTTCCGTGTAATGAGTAGAAAAGACAAGTTTAGCGTGATTAACGTTAATACTTGCATCATTAAACAAGAACAATAAGTTACTTACCAAATTCTTTTGGAATGAACTTTCAATCTCATCTACAATTAAAGTCTTACCATACTTTAAAGCGTTAACTGATCGAATATATAATTCCACCCCTCTAAAAGTACCACTAGATAAAATATTAATAAGCTCTAATTTATTCATTATCTCTTCTTTTTCATTAAATCTTTTAAAATATATCGTATCATTATCTTTTAAATGAATATATTCAATACTTTCATCAAGCAATTTAATAATCGATGAGACTAATTCATTATTTGAATTGCTTAATGATTCAAAGAATGAATTTCGCACAATAACTTCATTAAAATTAGAAATGTTATTAGTATTAAAGAAATCCACTAGAAGGTTGTTATTGATTAATTTAGTAATTGAAGAAGTATCATCAAGAGATGTCAAACTACTAGTAATATCAATCTTTCTATTATCAAATTCCTCTATACTCTTTTTAGATTTGTATTTACTTTTATATAATTTTTCATCACTTATTCTTAAAAAATTAACACTATTTGGATTAATGTATTCAGGTTTATTCAGTTTAACTAGATAAAAATATAAATATCCATCTAAATAAAAATTAATCTTTAAATCAATACATTTTTTACTAAATTCATTCTTATAATATTCCCATCTTCCAGATGATAAAAATAAAGATACTTTATAAATTAATGAAAGAATTGTGGATTTACCACTAGAATTTGATCCTACAAACGCTAAAGTATGGAAACTAAATAATGAATCATCTATTTTAACTACTTCATTCTCTAAATCTTCATTAAATACTCTAGCTTTACTAGTAAAATCTATTTCAAATTCATCTTTTAATAATTTATACCCACTTACTTTAATATTTAATAATTGAAACATAAATACCCTCCATTAAGTATCTATATTTTACCATAATTATAAATATTTTACTACTTTCAAACATTATTTTTGTTTGAAAGTATTAAGGAAAGAATTACATTTTGCAGACACTGTTTGCAAAATCGTTAATAAACATAATAAATTAATAAAATTTTGATCGTTTATAAAATAAAAATTTTTAAATCCATTTTAACATCTCTATAAAGCAAAAAAAACTTCATCCCTAATAGAATGAAGCTTTAAAATCATTTGAACTCGACCTTCTTTTAGTTGCATATCGAGAAGCAACAGACATTTTTAACTAGACTATCTTTTAGTTGCATGTCTAGCAGCAACAAACATTTTTAACTAGACTATCTTTTAGTTGCATGTCTAGCAGCAAAAAACATTTTTTAATTCAATTTTATTTCTTGAATTATGATTTTATTTTAAGATACGTTTGTCTATTTGTCAAATTTAATTTTTACTATATTTTCTCGCTTCAGCTATTAGTAACAAAGTTACTAATAGTATGTTATCATACCAAATCCATTTTTACAATCTAAATTATGACAAACTATAATTAAAATAAAGCCATATAAGAAAGATTTTCTTACTG
>CAVKAB010000133.1:0-3417 GCA_963653985.1 Bacteroidaceae bacterium | reverse complement strand
TAGAAGATAAAGGCGTTATTATTAATGTTGCTGCAGGTAATGATGGTAAAGGAAACTGGAGTAGTACTGGAGCATACGCTAATTTCTTAACAGAACAAGTAGAAACTGGAGTACTTGGAAGTTACGCAACTTATGATTCTACAACTGTTGTTGCAGCAGGTGTTTTAGATAGTGACTCAAGTGCTGAATCAGTTTTAACTGTTAATGGAACTTTAGTTAATGGATATGATCAATGTTTAAATAGAACAACATCATCAGGAAAAACTACATTTAGCCCTCAAAAACCATTCCATACATTGATTCCAGATGGAGAAGACGCTGTTGCTTTAGAATATGTTGTAGTTCCAGGACTTGGAGAAACTAAAGATTATGATGGAATTGATGTTAAAGGTAAAATTGCATTAATTCAAAGAGGTGAAATTACTTTCGTTCAAAAGATTCAAAATGCAATGGCTAAAGGTGCAGTTGGATGTATCATTGGTAATAAAGAAGATGCAGGATCTTTTGCATATATGGATTTAACTGACATTAGTTCAAATGTTATTCCTACATATAGTGTTGGTCTTGAAATGTATGAATTCTTAAAAGAACAAGAAAGTAAAGTTGTTGTTGTTACTAAATCTCAAATGACATCATTCTCAAGTGATGGTGCTTTAGGTGATTTATCAATTAAACCTGAAATTTTATCACCTGGTCAAAATATTATTGGTGCAGTTAGTGATAATAAAGAAAATAATAAATATCAATATTATGATGGAACAAGTATGGCTACTCCAAACTATTCAGGAAGTGTTATGCTTGCTTTAGGTGAATATGAAGCTAAAGATGAAGCTGATAGATTAGCATATGCTAAGACATTAAAGAATAGATTTATGTCTACTGCAAATCCTGTTTTCCAAGGTGTTGATACTCCAACTAGTGTTAGAAGACAAGGTGCAGGTATGGTTGATGTTAGTGGAGCAATTTCTACTGATGTTTACTTAAAAGGAACAGGAGATGAAACAAAAGTAGAACTTAAAAATAACGCTAATGTCCAAAAAGGATTATTAGATTTTGATGTTACTTTTGTAAATGATAAAGGAGTAACTGCAAGTTATACACCTACTTTATATGTTACAGTTCCAGAAATTGTTGAACTTGATAGTGAATCATACCCTGATTATAAAGGTGTTAAATTCCAATCAAATTCTCAAAGACTTGTTAAAAAGATTGAATTATCTAAAGTTACTTTAGATGGAAGTAGTGAACAAAAATATCATGTCAGCTATCAAATTTCAGAAAGTGATTTAGAAGAAATTTTAAGTGACTATCCAAATGGTATCCAAGTTGAAGGATATGTTATGTTTGAATCAACTTCAGCTGGTGTTCCTGATCTTTCAATTCCTTATTTAGGATTTGTTGGAGATTATACAAAAGGTGAAGTTGTAGAACCATTCCAATTTGAAAAAGAAGATGGAAAAATTTATACAAGTGATTTAATGAATAGTGTTTTCCGAGATAATCTTGGATTGAGTAATGCTAATTTCTCAAGCTACTTTGGTGTTACAACTGGTGGATTAAGTGCTATTTCAATGGAACCAATTTATAAACATGAAAAGAACATTGAAACAGAATTTATGCCTATTAATGCAACACTTGAAAGTGATGGTAAATACCATTTAAAAGCAGGTAATATTGGAAGTGCAGATACTTTATACATTCAACAATTTGTCAATAGAAGTTGTAAAGATAACGTTATTACAATGACAAATTCTAAAGGTGAAGTAGTTTTACCAGATCATATGTTTGATTTAGTCCATGCTGATGGAGATAGTGATGTTCAACCATTAACAAAATCATGTTTAACTACATCATTAACAACAAGTAGTAGCGGTTATATTGGATCTTCAAGAGCATATACTATTATTCCTTTAAAAGATAAAGCAAATAATCAATTCTATGAAGATGGTAATTATACATTAAAATTCTCATATACTTTAATGGATGGAAGTGTCCAAGAAAAAGAATATGTCTTAGAAATTTCTTCTGCAAATGAAGATTATAGTGTTGAATCAATTTCATCTAGTGAAGATGATTCAGAATTATTACTTAACTTCACTACAGATATGGCTAAAGTCACAATTGGTGATATTGAAGGTATTAAACGTAGTGCAAAACAATTTGCATTTACTAAAGCAGACCTTACTTTAAAGAATAATTCATATTCATTTAAAGCTGTTAGTGAATCATATAGCGTTACTTATGGATCAATTTCAAGTGATTTCACTACAGCAATTTGTTCTTCATCATTAACTAGTGGTGTTAATATTAAAATTACTAGTAAAGAAGGTGAAGATAATACAGTTGCTTTAACAATTGGTGTTTATGATTCAATGGGTGGAGTTGTTAAACTTAAAAACCCAATTACAGTATCTTATTATTTAGGTAGTGGAGTTACAGAAGCTAAAGCATTAGATTCTAAAGGTAATGAACTTGAATCTACTTTAGATAATGGATACATCAAATTTAAAACTACAGATAAGAAAGTTACTTTAAAATATACTGGTACATTACCAGATAAGAGTCCTTCTAGTGATGATAAAGATTCAAGTAGTGGATTAATTATTGGACTTTGCTCAGCATTAGCTGTTATAGTAGTAGCAGGAGTTGTTGTTAGCTTAATCGTAGTTAAGAAAAATAAAAGAAATTAAAAAATATGGAAAAGAAAAAGATTAGTTATAAAGAATTTATTAATTTAGGTAATATAATTAGTTTTGCTATTATGGGGGTAATCTCTGTAATAGCCTTTTTCATCTATTACTTCACTCATGAAGATGCTGGTATATTAAGAACGATTGATTCTTATTTTGTTGCATTTATTGTAGCACTTGGAGTCTCTTTATTTAGTGTTCTTACTCATTTTGGAGCATTTGATTTAATGGCAGTAGGATTTTCAAATATGATTAATGTCCATTTTAGAAAAGACTTTGAAGCTAAATATGATGGAGTAGTGGATTATCAAGAAAGACATAAGATTCAAAGAAAAACTACTAGATTTAGATTTGTGTCTTATTTACTTGTTGCATTAATTTTCTTTATATTATTTATTAGTGATTATTTTTTACATTATTATCCAATTGTAAATGGTTAATCTTTAAGGATCTAGATTTCTAGGTCCTTTTCTAGTAGATATTTCACAAAAATTCACTAAAAAACTACTAGTGAATAAAGGTGATATTAAAAGATATTAAGATAATATTAAGATTAGATAAATTCTTCTAAAACGAGTCTTTCTTTATGTAGAATTTATGCATTGTTAGAAGAATTAGTACATTAATCTTCTAGCTTGGAGGATATTTAATTTATGAAAAAGAGAAAATTAGGTCTTTATTGTTTATCCGCATTAGCTGTATTTGGTACAGTTTGTGGTCTTACATC
>CAVKAB010000132.1:0-3421 GCA_963653985.1 Bacteroidaceae bacterium | reverse complement strand
ATTTAAATAAAGTTCAAAAATTAAATGATATTTATTTTAATAAAGAATATGAAAAATCAATTGAAGAATCTAGAAGTTTAATTGAAAACATAAATGACGATAAAATTAAAAATTATGCAATACTAGTAGAACTTGAATCATATGATAATATTTGTAAAAATAAACTAGAAAATTTAAATAAAGATGATTTCGCTTTTTTTGAAAAATATTACCTTGAATGTTTGAATTGTAATGCTAAAAAACATTTAATTTTAGCTTCTGAAAAATTATTTTTAGAGACCTCTTTACTAGTTTCTAATTATTCATCAAGTTTTGAGTTGAGCAAATTATATGAGATGTCTAATAAAGCTTTGAAATGCTATTCAAACTTAACTACAGAAAATAAAAATAAATTTTTAGAAGAATATGATAAGTTATATTTATCAGCTATTGAATTTTTTAATAAATATTCAAAAGAACTTTATGAATCTTTTGAATATTTGAAAGTAAAAGAAATATTAAATAACATTGAAGTTTATAAAGAAAACGATATAAATATTTGGTTTTTTAAAAATAAAGATTTATCTGCTTATAAAGTTTTTTCATATCTTAAAGAATATGCTAATCAAGGGAGCTTAGAAAATTTAAGATTAGCATTTGAAGATAGTAGAGAATTAGATGTTTCTGATAAGAAAAATGAATATTTATCTTTTTGGTGTTCTATTTTTGATATAACTAAATGGGAATTTATAGAACAAATAATAAAAGATCAAGATGATAAATATTCTATTTATAAAGATATTTCAAACTCTTTTATAACTAATTTCAATAATATTATGAATAAAGATGAAATGGTAAAAACTTTCTATGAAAGTTATTTTGCTTTTCTAAATAATGAAGATAGAATTAATTTTAATGATTTTATTGATACAACAATTTCTATTAATGAACTTACTAATTTACTTTATGAAAAATATAAAGAAGATAAGGCATTACGTAATGTAAATTACATAAATGATTTTGATAAGATATCTTTTTATATGATTAAAAAATATTCTAAATATTGTGGATATTATTCAAAAGAAAAAATAAAAATATTAAATAAGATTTTAGAAGATACATGATTGCTCGTAATAATAAAAACAATAAAGATATTAAAAATTTAAGAGTTAAATTTTACACATCAGAAACGAATGCAAAAAATAAAATAATATTATTTTTTGTGATTTTCGGAATTTCTTTTGTTTTAATTATAATTTTAATTGTGTTAATGATAAATTTATTTTAGGAGAAACCATGAACGATTTTAAGAAAATAAGCGATCAAGATATTTTAAATAAATATCCAGAATTTAAAATAGATAGAAGATCTCAATATGTTAAAAACGATATTACTTATATAGAGCTAGAATTGTCTAAAAAATGTGATAGTTATTGTCCACCAAGTGATAAATTTTTAGAAAGACTCGATGTTTATGATAACATAAAAATTTCTTATCCATTATATAATGAAGTTTTAGCTTATTATGTTTTTTTAACTAAATATTCACATATTAAAAGACCTGATTTACTTAGTGAAGATGATTATCCTCACTCTTTATTTTTTAATGTTGGAATAGTAAATGTAAAAGAACTTCATAAAGAAATAGTTAGTAAAGGATATTATCAAAAAGCTTCTAATGAAGTGATTTTAAATTCTTTAAAAGTTAATGAAATTAAGGGAATTGCAAGTAAATTAGGTTTAATAGTTAAAGGAAAAAAGGAAGAGTTAATTAATCAAATTCTTAGCAATTCTAAAGATCAAGAATTATCAAATGTTTTAGGAGATGAAATTTTAGAAATTTCTCAAACTGGCAAAAAATGGATTGAAGATAATGAGAGTTTATATAACTATTATGTTTCTGAAAAAGAATTTAAGTCTTTTGAAGAATATTTGGAGTACTATAAAACTCATAATTTACATGACGATGAAAAAAACGAATGTTTAGAAAATATTGAGAATGATAAAGAAGAATTTGGAAGATACGAATATGATAATTTAATTTCTTTACTTTATGATGAAGAAGATTATAAAGGCATTACTCTTTGCTATTTAAAAGAATTATTAATTGATATGAGTGGCGCTTATAATTATTCTGATTGGGAAAAGTTTGATTTTGATAAAGATATTGTATTAGATATTGGGGAGCCAATAATATTTACTCCATTTTTAATTAAAGAATTTCCTAGATTTAAAGAATATTATGATCCTTCTATGATTGAAGAAGTGTTTAAATTAGATTTACCAATTAATGCATGCAATAAAGTTGATTTTCAAGATATTGCAGAAATGATGTTTGATGGAACTATGGATGAAGATACTAGAAAAATTTATCAAAATAAGCTAAATAAAGAACTTAAAAATATTGCTAATAAATTTGCAAAATAATTTTATATGAATAATGATAAAAATATAATAAAATTTAATTATGGAAAAGAAGACTAGAAATGTTATAACTCAAAAAGAATACAATGATTTGTTTAAAGCGATATGCAACTTATATGGAGTCATCACAAGTGATGAGATTCATTATTTATTAAAACATTATTATGAAAAAATCACTAAAAGAGAAATAGAAGCTCAAGTTAAAAAGGTTTATGATAAACCTAAAAGAGATTATTTTGGTGCTAGAATTAAAAATACTCGTTGTAATAAATTTTATTTAATACTTGATGTTTTGGAAGATGATGAAATTAATGAAATCATCAGTCAAAGAAGCGGTAAAGAATTATATATTCCTAAAACTAAAGAAGAATTATTAAATTATGTAGAAGATTTTTATATGACTGAAAAAGAAGATGAATACTATTCTCAATTATTAAGATATTTATCTAAAAGAACAAAAGTAGAAGAACCTGAAGCTAGAGCATACTTTACCACCTTACATTTTTATGCCAATAATAAAATTGATAGCAGAATGAATAATAAAAATAATCCCTTTCAAGATTTAAATGAGTTAGGATTTTTCATTAAAGATGAAAAAGATGCTCAAAAATTTTTAAATTTATACATGAATTGTGTAAATAATACTAAAATGTTTCCAAATAAGGGATGGTCTCCAAATGAACTTTTAAAAAATTCTCCAAAAGAAGAATTAAATCATATTAAAAATATTTTAAATGAAGGATTTAAAGGTATTTTTGAAAATCATGATATCGATGTTGAAGATGCTTTAGAAAATGTTAAAAATAGTAATTTACCAGAAGAAATTAAAGAATCATTAATTTGTGAATTAGAATCAATGCAATTCAACCAAAAAAATAAAGCATAACTTACATACTCTAGTTATTAATTAGCTAGAGTTTTATTTTAAAATTTACTTTATTTATTATTAATGATTAAATATTTAATATATTTTAGGAGAAACAAATGAATATAGCAGTTTATCTTGGATCTAGTTTTG
>CAVKAB010000131.1:0-3448 GCA_963653985.1 Bacteroidaceae bacterium | reverse complement strand
ATTTATAATTATTTTAGGTAAATAATATGGAATTTATTGGAAGAAAAGAAGAAATTAAAATTTTAAATAATTTATATAATACAAATAATTATGAAGGAATTTTAATATATGGAAGACGAAGAATAGGGAAGAGCGAGTTAATTAAAGAATCTTTAAAAAATGTATCGTATAAAAAGATTTATTTTGAATGTCAAAAAGCAAGTGAAGAATTCAATGTTGAAAATTTATGTGAATTAATTGGAAATACATTTAATATCCCTAAACCATCATTTAAATCTTTTTTTGAAGTATTAGATTTTATATTTTTAAAATCAATGAAAGAAAAAATAATCTTAGTAATTGATGAATATCCATACATAAGAGACAAAAAAGAAACATTAGATAGTGTATTTCAAAATATTATTGATAAATATAAAATGAATTCTAAATTAAAATTGATTATTTGTGGATCATATATTGATATTATGGAAGCATTGCTTAGTCCAAATAATCCATTATATGGAAGATTTACTGCAAAAATGAATATTAAACAAATGAATTATTTGGAATCTTCTCTTTTTTATCCTAACGCAAAAAATGAAGATAAAGTAGCATATTATTCTGTTTTTGGTGGTATCCCATATTACAATCAGTTTATTGATGATTCAAAAAGTGTTAAAGAAAATATTATCAATTTAATTGCATCTAATAACGCTAGACTTTTAAGTGAAGCTGAGAATTTTTTAACAACTGAGCTTTATAAATTAAATAATGCAAATGAATGTTTTTTAGCGATTGCAAATGGAAATAAAAAATACACAGACATTCTAAATAAATCTCACATTCAATCAAGCCCTCTTCTTGCAGATACACTTAAAAGACTTGTAAAAATGGATGTCATTGAAAAAATTAACCCTATCAATGATGAATCTGAAAAAAAATCTTATTATGAAATCACTGAAAGGCTTTCAAACTTTTATTATAAATATATTTTTAAAAGAAATAGTTATTTTAAAATTATGCCAAGCGATGTATTTTTTAAAGAATTTATTGAAGAAGACTTTTTTACTAAATATGTTCCAAAGGAATTTGAAAGTATTTCAAAACAATATTTTGCATATTTAAATTTAAATCGCAAAATTACTCCTGTTTTATATAAAATCGGTAAATATTATTATGACGATCCAAAAAATAAAATAAATGGAGAGTTTGATTGTGTAACCTTATCAAAAGATGGATATGACTTCTATGAAGTAAAATTCACAAGTTCCCCAATCGATGATAAAATCGTTAACGAAGAGATAAACCAACTTAATAAATTAAATATTAAATATAATAAATTAGGTTTTATATCAAAAAATGGTTTTAAAATTAAAGAAAACAATAACTATATTTTGATTACTATTGATGATTTATATAACATTAAATAAAATACGATTCAATTCGTATTTTTATTTGGCGTTTTGCGCTTTTTTAAGAATTTCATCAAGAACGTTTTGCGCTTTTTTGAGAATTTCACCAAAAACGTTTTGCGCTTTTTCTAAAATGTATATAAAATATAATAAATAAAAGGGAATAAAGTATGATTTTTAAAAGAAAAATATATGATGATTTATTAAAATGGAAAAATGAAACCAAAGGAACAAAAGCAATATTAATTGAGGGTGCTAGAAGAATTGGGAAATCAACAATTGTTGAAGAATTCGCAAAAGAAAACTACAAAAGTTATATTCTAATCAATTTTTCTAAAGCTAATAGTAATGTTAAAAAAGCATTCAGCGAGATGCTTGAAGATTTGGATTCCTTTTTTATGGTATTATCTTTTGAATATCAAAAAACATTATATCCAAGAGAATCTTTAATTATTTTTGATGAAGTTCAATTATTTCCTAAAGCAAGAGAAGCTATTAAACATTTAGTGAAAGATGGTAGATATGATTATATTGAAACTGGATCATTAATTTCCATTAAAGAAAATACTAAAAATATTTTAATTCCTTCAGAAGAAAGAAAATTAAAAATGTATCCTTTAAGTTTTGAAGAATTTGCGTGGGCATTAAATGAAGAAAGATTAATTGAATATATTAAAGAATGTTTTAAAAATAAAAAACCACTAATAGATTCTATGCATAAAAAAGCAATGTTTTTATTTAAACAATATATGCTTGTTGGTGGTATGCCAAAAGCAATTGATGAATTTTTAACATATAATAAGCAATTTGAAAAATGTGAAGAAGAAAAAAAAGATATTTTACAAACTTATAGAGATGACATTTTAAAAATTGATAGGGCATATAGAGCAAAAGTTTTATCAATCTTTGATCAAATTCCTTCTTTTTTATCGCAGCATGAAAAAAGAGTTAAAATCAATTCAATTAGTGAAGATAACTCAGCAATAGAATATGAAGAAACATTTTTTTGGCTATCAGATTCAATGATTTGTAATGAATGTTTTTCATGTAGCGATCCAAATTTTGGTTTATCTTTAAATGAAAAAAGAAATTATATTAAATGTTATATGGGAGACACTGGACTTCTTCTTACACATACATTTGATGAGGATAATTCAAACATTAATTATCATAATGAATTATTAAATGATAAATTATCTATTAATAAAGGGATGTTTTTTGAAAATATAGTTGCTCAAATGTTATCTGCTAATGGATACAAATTATATTTTTATACTCACTACAACGAAAAAAAACATCGTAATGATATAGAAATTGATTTCCTTTTAACTAGTGGTAGCAAAATAAATAGAAAACTCATTCCTATTGAAGTTAAATCATCAAAAACTTATAAAACTGTATCACTCGATAATTTCAATAAAAAATTTAAAGATAGAATTGATGTATCTTATATAATTCATCCTAAAAATTTAACTATTGGCGAAAATAATATAATTTCAATTCCAGTTTATATGACTTTTTGTTTATAATCATTAATTAAATTTTTATATTTAATATGATGGAACTTTAAAAGTTTAATAACAAATTCCAAAATAGCGATTATTATCGTTATTTTTTTATTTTCCAATTTTAAAGTTCACTTAAAGTACCATTTAAAGTTCCATTTATAGTTCCTTTAAAGTTCCATTTTAAAGTACCATATTACAAGTTATGATTCTTAGAAAATTCATAATTTTTAGAAGATTTCAAAATGCTTACTCGGGCGAAAATCGAAAAAAAATCACGATTTCGCCCAAAATAAAATTAAAAATTACAAAGTTAAAATATAAAAATAAAATTATATTGAAATATTATAAGCAACAAAAAAAGCGATAAATATCGTTCTTTTCACAAAAATTCTTATTAATAACAATCTAGTTTATTGACCATTCCAAAATTTAAAAATCTTTTTCCGGGCGAAAATCAATAAAAATATGTGAATTTCGCCCAAAATATTATTGTATAAAACAACAGAGTTTATTAAAATTTAAATATAGGAATAATAAATGGAGAAAACT
>CAVKAB010000130.1:0-3553 GCA_963653985.1 Bacteroidaceae bacterium | reverse complement strand
TATTTTCCTTTCTTTTCATAAAACAATCTTTTTTCTGCGTCTGTTAATCTTGTAGAAAAATCGATTTTGTTTACTTTAAGCTTTCCTTCTTTTATTGCGTTAATAACTAAAATTCTTTCAACAGGAGAGAATTGATAAAATGTATCTACTAAATTTACTTCAATCTCTCCTTCAATTATTTTATCAAGGATATATTTTCTATTATGCCCTTTAAATATATTTGATTCATCTACTTTTAAATTAGAATCATCATTTAAACATAATATTTCTTCAATAGGTGTATTAAATAATTTCGATATTTCAATTATTAAATCAATACTAGGAAGAGAATTTCCAAGTTCCCATTTAGAAATAACCTGACGCGTCACCATAAGTTTACTAGCTAAATCATCTTGAGTTAATGAATTCTCTTTTCTTAAAGTATAGATCTTATTTCCAACTTTAACTGAATCAATCATATTTTCCTCCTTACACTAGTAGTTTATCCTTATAGTTACTTTTAATCACGCAACCATTTGTTGCATTAATTATAATACAAAATAAAAATCCAAGAGGGTTATTTCTTGGATTTTGAATCTATTATTTCATGTTGCATTTCTTTTGATGCTTTTAAATATCCTTTTAAAACATCATCATAATATTTTTTAAATTCTTCATTTTTAATTTTATTTAAATTCTTATTTAACATTGCGGATTCCCTATTAGCATCTAAAATTGGAATATTATTTTCAATTTTATATCCTACAACATCTTTTACAACTTGCATTCTTCTTTCATATAACTTGATGATTTCATCATCAATTTCATCGATTTCTTTTCTTAATTCATCTAAACTTTTCATAAATTTACCTCTATAAATTAAATAATAAGAATCCTAATGGATATGCTACAAGACATCCTACTATAATAGAAAGAATCGTTAAAATTCCTCCAAATAATAAAACATCTTTAGTATTACAATACTCGCTTGAAGCAACAATTGCAATATGTGGCATTGAAGGTGGAGTTGCAAAAGCAAATGATGCAATCATTCCGATAACTGCAACTAATGGTGCTAAAGTATTAGCAGATCCACTAGTGAAACTAATTATACTTGCAGCAACACTTGCAACTAAAGTTGCAGTAACCATATTGCTCGATAAATTAGTTTGTAAAGCAGCCCACGCAACAAATATTAAAATAAGTAAATTAAACGAAACATTTTGAAGTGAACTTCCTAAATTAGTTTGGATAAATGTTTTAATTCCAATTGAATCACTAGTTAGAGCAACTCCTAATACTAATGTTGCAGCACACATCATAAGAGAACCCCAAGGAACCCCATTTTTAAATGCGTCTCCTACATTAATAATAGGTTTATCATCTACTCTAACAATAGAAAGAATTAATACTCCAAGTAAAGGAGGCATTGCAGTACCATATTTATTTATAAAATTATAAAATTCTGGTAATGATGATTTAAAAAATGAAGGTATTATCCAAAGAAGAATAACAATAATAAAAGTTACTAAAGTAATAATATCTTTTTTAGACACTTTTTCTATTCCTTCTTTTAAAGAATTAATATCAACATCTTTAAATCTATTTTTATCTACTTTAATTAATAATCTAAACATTACTAGCATTAAAATAAATAAAATTAATCCTGAAGGTATTGCCATTCCCATATATAAAATTGGGGAGAGCTCAAGACCTGCAGCATTCATTGCAAGTAAAGGGAAAACATGAGCAATTGGAGTCATTCCACTAGAAATCGAAACTGTAAACCCAAGTCCAAGCATTAAAGCTTTAGCAATTTTTTCATCTTTTTTAATATTTGCAAGTTCAAATACTTTTTCTAAAATTGGAAGAATAATAACAAATAAAACTGAAGGAGAAATAAATAACCCTAAAAGTAATACTCCTGTTAGAAAGCAAACAATAAACCAATAAGCATTCTTTTTAGCAATCTTTAAATTAATGAAGAATATTGCAACTCTTTTAATCAATCCAGTTTTACTTAAAGCGTAAGTACAAATAAATGTAAATACCAAAAACATAAATGTAGAATTACCAAAGCTGTTTTTAAATACATTGCTAAATCCAAGCGATTGATCGTCTAGTAATCCTAAAGAAAAAATACAAAGAAGACTTGGCCAATCAATTCCAATTGTAAGCCACAAAATAAGCGAACCAAGGAATATCATTAAAACTCCCATCGCATTTTGAGATAAAGCATTACCTGTTGGAATATATTTACCAAATAAGCAAAGCAAGATACAAAGAGGAATAACTATCCATCTATAAATTTTATTATCTTTTAATTTCATAATTATTCTTCTATCTTCTTTCTTAAAATATCATATTTAGTTAATTCATATGGACATTTTATAAATAATTTTTGTTTTACTTTCTTAACTTCTTCTAAAGTATTTCCTGCTTCATCTTTAATTTCAGATAAAATAAACTTCTTATTAAATGAATCATTATTAGATAAGATTTCAAGTTCATCTCCTACTTTAAATTTATTACGGAGTTCTACTACTATATAACCATCTTTATTATTATCTACTACCATTGCAACAAAATCATGGGTTTGAGTTTGTTTACTAGATTCAATATATGTTTTATGATCACTTCCAAAATAAAAACCTGTAGTAAATGTTCTATTGCTACATTTCTTTAATTCTTCAATATAATTAAAATCACTTTCTTTATTATTTAAGTAATTATCAATCGCTCTACGATAGCAATTGATAACTGCTCCAACATAATATGTAGATTTCATTCTACCTTCAACTTTAAAAGATTTAATTCCAGCTTCACTTAATTCTTTAATATGTTCAATTAAGCACATATCTTTACTATTAAGGATATAGGTTCCTCTTTCATCTTCTTCAATTGGGTAATATTCTCCATTTTCATCTCGAGATTCTTTAGACGCAATTGCATAACTCCATCTACATGCTTGAACACATGCACCTTTATTAGAATCTCTTCCTGTAAAGTAGTTACTTAATAAGCATCTTCCACTATAGGAAATACACATTGCTCCATGACAAAAACATTCAATATCAATATCTTCACCAACTTTTTCTTTGATTTCTTTAATTTCATTGATATTAAGTTCTCTTGCTAAAACTAATCTTTTAGCACCAAATTTTACCCATTGCATAGCACTATAATAATTAGTGATATTTGCTTTGGTAGAAACATGTAACTCTAAAGAAGTATATTCTTTTACTAAACTAGCAATTCCTAAATCACTAACAATAACACCATCAACATGAGCACTTTCTAAAGATTTTAAATAATCTACTAATCCTTCAAAATCAGGATTATGAGCTAAGATATTAACTGTAATATAAACTTTAACGTTATGTGAATGAGCATAATTAACTGCATCTTTAATTCCTTCTTCATCGAAATTGTTTGCAAATGCTCTTAAACCAAATTTCTTTCCTGCAAAATAAACTGCATCGCATCCAAAATGGATTGCAGCTTCAAGTCTTTCTCTATCTCCAACTGGAGCTAATAATTCTATTTTATTCATAATATTAAAATTTTACTTTAA
>CAVKAB010000129.1:0-3629 GCA_963653985.1 Bacteroidaceae bacterium | reverse complement strand
TATTTATATTTTTCATATAATCTATCATTATCTGTTGTTGCTCTAAATAAAGTAGGTAACACTAAATGATTTAAGTAACATTTATCTTTATAGTAGATTGCTTCTAAGCCTCCTTTTTCAGAATTAAATCCTGAAAAAATAACTTTAAATACTCCATTTTGAATAGTTAAATGGTTATTTGATCTAAACATTTCTAAAGTTCCTAATGGTAATGAATTATCTTGTTTAAATAAAGATTCTTCATAACTTCCTTTTAAGTATTTTTCTTCTTTAAAGAGTAAATATCCTTTTTCTAAATATTCTTCATCATTTTTATATGTTACTTCTACTTGAGCAATGTATTCTTTATCATCAAGGAATGCATAATTATGATTAATTTCTACTTCTTTAGATGATAAAGAAGGGATATTTACTTCAAAAGATTTTGAATATACTTGTTTTGAATCTTCAAGTAATTTATATGTAAATTTAAATTTAGATGTATTTTTAAAGTTAAATTTATTAGTAATAGTAACTTTATTGGATTCAATATCAATCTTTAAAGGGGAATAATAATATTTTAAGGTTTTAAGTTTTCCTATTTCTTTTCCGTTACTTAATAAAATTCCATTTGCACAGAAATTGTTATCGTTAGGATAATCTCCAAAATCTCCTCCAAAATGATATTTATTATTTAAATAAATTCCTTGATCTTTAAAGTCCCATACAAATCCTAAATGGAAATTAAAATATTTATCTAAAAGAGACATATATTCATCAAAATTACCTAAAGAATTTCCCATTGCGTGCATAAATTCACATTCCATAACTGGAGTTTCTGGATTTTCTTTTAATAATTTCTCTAAATTAATTGGATTAAAATACATTCTAGAAATTACATCACTCATTTTATATTTATCTTTAAAACGATATGAATTTTCATAATGAACAAGTCTAGTTGAATCATTTTCTTTAAAATATTTATATAACCCTTCTAAGTTTCTACCTTCATAAGATTCATTACCTAAACTCCAAAAGATAATTGATGGATGGTTAAAATCTCTTTTTAACATCCATTTACCTCTAGAAATAGTAAAATCTAAATATTTAACATTACTTCCTGGTAATACTTCATTCTCATGATTATTTTTATCATCTTTTGAAAAATATGTTCCATGAGTTTCAATTGGAGCTTCATCCATTACTAAAATTCCAAGTCTATCACATAAATCATAGAAAACTGGTGCGTTAGGATAATGACTTGTTCTAATTGCATTGATATTATTTCTTTTTATAAGATATAAATCTTCTTTAATTTCGTCTTCAGTTAAACTTCTTCCACTATTAGGATTAAATTCATGACGGTTTACACCTTTAATAATAAGTCTTCTTCCATTTAAAAGAATTGTTCCTTTAACTACATCAATTCTTCTAAATCCAACATTCATTCTAACTTCTTCTAAGGTTGATCTATCTTCTTTTAATCTAATTTTAACTGAATAAAGATTAGGCTCTTCATCACTCCAAGCAAGAACATCTGGTATTTCTTCTTCAAATATCATTTCTTTTGAAGTAACTTTAATATTCTTATTAATAATATTCTTATCGTCTTTTAATAAATTAAAATTAATTACTAAATTATCTTTAAATTCATTTAAAATAAACTTAAATTTAGTAAGTCCTGTTTTATAATCATTTTTTAAAATAGAATAGTTAATAACATCTTCAAAATGGGTTTTTGGTAATTTAATTAAATTAATATCACGATTAATTCCACTTAATTCCCACATATCTTGATCCATATAATAAGACGCAAAAGAATATCTAAAATTAATAATTTGAATTAAATTATCCCCTTTTGCAATATATTCATTAATCTTAAATCTAGTATTTAACATGTTTAAAGATGAATATCCTACAAAATATCCATTAATATAAAGATAGATAGCACTTTCAAATCCATTTAATTCAATATAATAATCACTATCTAAATCAATAATTTTAAATTCTTTAAAGAAGCATGCATAAGGATTAATATGAGGAATTTCTCCTAATTTCAAATTTTCTTTATTTTCAAAAGAATATCTAACATTGTTATAGATTGGCTTCCCATATCCTTTTAATTCTAGGTTACAAGGTAATTCAATATCTTGTAATTTCTTATATTCATATTTTTCTTTTAATAAATCATTATTGAATGTTTCTTCACTATAAAATATTTTCCATTTACCATTTAATGAAGTTCTTGATGATTTTCTTTGAACAATTGATTCATAATAACTCGTTGGATCACATGCATTAACTTCACAAACAGGTTCTTTTAATAAACTTAAATCTAATTTTTCCATATATATTATTTTATCATTTTTTATTTTATAATTGTTTTCATTTATACAATTTTCTTCATTTTGTCTAAATTTTATACAAACTGACGATTTTGTAAGTATTAAATATTTCAAAAAGTATCATAATTTAGGTAATAAACAAAGGAGAAAAAGTTTATGAAAAAATTATATTTAAAAATTGCAGAAAGAAAATATGAAGATTCATTAAAAAGTATTGATGAATTAACTGGTGTTATTAATGAATATTTACCAGATTTTAGTAATGAGGAATTAAAAAGAAGTTTCTCTTATTCAATTGAATCTATTCTTTTAAAAGAAGCTTTAAGTGATAATCATATCAGTGAAGAAGAATTAGATTTATTAAAAATCTTACTTTCAAAATATAACTTACTTGATGAATTTAAAAAAGAATTTAAAAATACTTTATTAAGTGAAGTTATTGACGAAATTGATGTTGATAAATTATCAACTTATGGAGTTAAAGTTAATAAAGTAATTCTTGATTTACTTGATACTTATGGAAACTTATTTATTGAAGAAACATCAATTGTTTTAGGTGCTTTAGACGCGATTACATTTAAAAATTACTATAAAAAATTTGCTAGAAATGTCTATTCTTTAATCTATTTATTAGCATTAATGGATGGTAAAAAAGAAAAGAAAGAAATTGAAGGAGCATGTAATGAATTCGTTAATAAGTTCTTACTTAGTTACTATGAAACTAAAGAATACGTTAAAGAATTAGTAAAAGAAGGTAAAGAAATTAAAAAATACATTACAAAAGACGTTAAAAAGATTAGAAGAGAACTTAATAGATATTTAAGAACTCATACTGATGAAGAAATTCAACAAGATTTAAATTCATTAGTAAATGAAGTCTTAAATGAATTAGGTGTCGAAATTAAAGAAGTTGAATAATTTAAAAAATGAGGTAAGTTAATTCTTATCTCATTTTAATTACTTAATACTTTTAAGCGGTGAACGACATTTTTTCGTCAAATCCGCTATTTTCTATTATTTATCAACTTTAAAAATTATCATTTTTATAAAAAAATTAAGTTTTTTTGAGTGATTTCATTAAAAATACATATTTCTGTAGGTAAATTTTTATCGTAAAATAATCATTTTTATGAGACTTTTGAGCGGTGAACGAGATTTTTTTATCAAATTCGCTCAAAAGTGCATCTATTCATAAACTCATATTAATAAAATATTATATAATGAAAGGAATAAATCTAGAAATTATTTGCAATGCTATTGCAAATCATTTGCACATATTTTATAATGTTAGTTAATAGGAGGATT
>CAVKAB010000128.1:0-3663 GCA_963653985.1 Bacteroidaceae bacterium | reverse complement strand
TTCATTACAATTTGGACAAATAATTTTCATAATTAGTATTATAAATTAAATTTAAACAATTAAAAAGTCTATTCTTTTTTAATTCGAATAGACTTAATAAATATAAATTTAATTATGCATTTAATAAGAAGACTTTATAAGCTTCGTAAGCTTCATAAACATCAACTTTTGAAACGATTTCCATTGGAGCATGCATATTTAAAACAGGAACACCTGCATCAATAACATTCATGTTTAAGTTAGCAAGGATATAAGCGATTGTGCCACCTCCTCCTTGATCAACTTTACCAATTTCAGCAGTTTGATAATAGATATTATTACTATCCATAATATCTCTTAAGTGTGCAATGAATTCAGCATTAGCATCATTACATCCACCTTTTCCTCTACTACCTGTGTATTTATTGAAAACAATACCTTTTCCTAAGAAGCAACTATTTTTCATTTCATTAACACCAAGGAATAATGGATCAACACCAGCAGAAACATCACTGCTTAACATATTTGAATTTGTTAAACATTTTCTTAATTTGTAGAATGATGTACCTTCTGATTTTTCAATAACTTCATTAACAACATCTTCAAAGAATTTTGATTGAGCACCAGTTGAACCAATACTACCAACTTCTTCTTTATCAACCAAGATGCAGCATGATGTTCTTTTAACTTCTTTCATTTCTAAAATTGCTCTTAAAGAAGTGAATGCACAAACTCTATCATCATGTCCATAGCCTGCAACCATGCTTCTATCTAAACCATATTCTTTAGCAGGGAATGCTGGAACAACTTCAATTTCACTACTTAAGAAATCTTCTTCTTCAATATCATATTTATCTTTTAAAATCTTTAAGACATTCTTTTTAACAGCGTCTTTTTCTTCTCCATCAAGTGGATAAGATCCAACTGTAATATCTAATGATTCTCCACTAATAACTTCACCTGCTTTCTTTTGCATTTGATCGCCACTTAAATGGATTAATAAATCAGAAATACCAATTACTGGATCATCTTCATTTAAGCCAATATTAACATCAACGACTGTACCATCTTTTTTAACGACTACACCAACTAATGCTAAAGGAATTGTAACCCATTGATATTTTTTAATACCACCATAGTAGTGAGTATCAAGTAATGCAAAATTTGTTGATTCATATAATGGGTTTTGTTTTAAATCCATTCTAGGAGAATCGATATGTGCTCCTAAAACATTTAATCCATTAACAACTGATTCTTCACCAATAACAAAAGCAACAACGTTTTTCTTTTTATTAACTTCATAAACTTTATCGCCTTTCTTTAAGCGTTCAACTTCACTTAATTTTTTGAATCCACTTTCTTCTAATTTTTTAACTGCGTATTTAACTACTAATCTTTCGTTTTTGCATGATGATAAAAATTCAATATAGTCTTTATTAAAAGCGTCTAATAAAGTTTTATCTTCATACTTTTTGTAAGCGTATTTACTATACATATATTCTCCTTTTTAGTTACCTATAAATTATAAATCATAAATATTTTTTTAAAATCATTTTGCATTTATTTTTTTAACTTTTATTTAATTTTTGATTAAAAAAGGCATATGCTATAAGCACATACCTATCTAGATAAATTTTTAACGATATTTTTAATACTATCTTTTGAAAGTAATGAATAAATATCTTCCATTGTGTTAAATTCATAACTTTTTAAATAAAAATATAATAAATTGATTACACGATCTTCATATGTTGATGCTTTTTTGTAGTTTTTATCATTAAATCCTTCTTTATATTCTATAAATAAAGTAATTAACATACGACGGATGTAACAAATAATTGAATCTTCAATCCAATAAAAATAAGTATCATTATCAATCTCATTCTTTTTAAAATATAAATAGAATTTTAAAGCGTCAAGCTGATTATGCCACAAATCAATAAAATGGTAATCATAATGGATATCATTTTTCTTTAAATTTTCATTATAATTAATCGCATCACATTCAATAATTTCTATCTTTTCTTTATTTTTAAATAAAGGGAATATGTTTTCTTTAAATAATTTAATGATTTCAGGATCTTTTTCTAAAATCGTAATTTTAGATACATCTTCTTTTAAAGATAACATATAAGGAAAATATCCAAGTCCAAGTCCATAAATTAAACAATTACCTTTCATCTCTTGGATATATTTTTTCATAGTGTTTATCTCGTGAGGTGAAATAAGCATCCAAGTTTCATCATTTTTATCAATTGATAATAATTTAAACTCTTCTTTAAAATATCCAATTCTATTAATTTCTTTAAAATTATCTTCTTTAATATCATCATAAATAAATAATTCATAAGGAAGATATTTTTTATAATATAAATGATATCCATTTGAATTAACTTCATTTACTTTAATATTCTTATAATATTCATTACTTAAATATTGAGATTCATCTAATTCTTTAATCTCATCTAGTTCATATTCTTTTAACTTTTTTAAAGTGTATTTGTTTAATTCTAAATTTAAATTCTCAAGAAATATTTCATTCATCGCCTCTTTTGAATCAATATTTTCTTCATTCATTCTTTCATTAATAATTTCTTTATTAATATCGAATCTATTATCTAAAGCTTCATTAATTAAATCATTAACGAATAAATTATCATCATTAAGTTCAATTAATTTAATAAATTCTTTAGTGTTAATTAAATTGTTATTTATTTTCATCATTATCTCCTTCTAAAAAATTAAATATTACTTTATAAACTTCTTCATCTTGAGCAGTTAATAAATCATAATCAAATTTAGAATTATCAAAATCTTTATTTTTTAATTCTTTTAAAAATAATCCTAAATAATGTTCACTTTCTATTTTAAGTTGAGGGGAATGTCCTTTATTTTTAAGTCTTATACTTATTAAATTAGGATAATTTAATTTAATAAAAATATCACTGCTTTGATTTGGTAAACAAACCTTATCGTTTGATCCATTTATTAATAAATATTTAATATTTTTATTCTTTTTAATTGTTTTTTTAGAAGTATAAAAACTTAATTTTCCAAATTTAAATAAATTAATTAAAAAGATAAATGGTCTAATAATTTTAATTAATAAAATATTACCTTTTGATGGGAATGATGCTGAATTAAATGCACTTAAAGCGACTACTTTTTTAGCGTCTTTAATAATATTTGATGAATTAATAGAAGTAAAAGCACCCCAAGAATGTCCTATTAGATATATAGGCATGTTTTTATATTTTTCTAAAGTTTTATAATATTTATAGAAATTTTCTACTTCTTTTAATGGTTCGAGTAATCCTTTAATTGATTTGCCTTCACTATGTTCACATCCTAAATAATCATATGCAAAAACATAATATCCTTTATTTACAAACATTGAAATTTCATGCATATAATTTTCATGACCTCCCCCAATTCCATGGAAGAAGATGATAACTTTATTGTTTAATTTAGATTCATCTTTTAAAGAATAAATCTTTCCATTAATTTTAGAATTTGAAGATATAAATGAGAAATCTTCATGATCAAAGGAAGGGAAATCTTTATAGGTAAAGATTGTAATTCGAGGATCATTTTCGTATCGTTTATTATAAACTTTACTTGTAATAACTTTTGCAAAGACAAATAAAATTAATATTAATAATAAAACAATAGATAATATAACAA
>CAVKAB010000127.1:0-3683 GCA_963653985.1 Bacteroidaceae bacterium | reverse complement strand
AACGTAACCTTGCCAAGGTTAATACGCGGGTTCGATTCCCGTCACTTGCTCCATTCATAAAATTAATAAACACATGAGAAATCATGTGTTTTTTTTATATTTATTAAAAAAGTCTTCTAGATTTCTCTAAAAGACTTCTTCTACTAATTACTTATTTAATAAGATTTTATTTAATGCATCAGTGAATTCTTTTTTATCACTAACATCAATTCCTTCAAGCATTAAAGCTTCATTATAAAGGATAGTACCATAATCTTTAATTAACTCTATATCAGTAATACTCTTTAATTTATTGAATAATTCATGATTTGGATTAATTTCTAAAACTTTATCACTATTAATCTTTTGATCACTTGGCATATCATTTAATACTTTTTCCATATTAAGTGATACTCCATTTTTAGATACAAGACATACAGGAGAATCAACAAGTTTAGATGATAATTTAACTTCACTAACTTTATCTTTTAATGATTCTTTTAAATCGTCTAAAATACGTTTATTTTCAGTAGTTAATGATTCGAGTTTTTCTTTTTCTTCATCGCTAATTTCATCTTGATATTCACTGATTGATTTAAATTCTTTCTTATCGTATTCTCTTAAAATTGAAATAGTAAATTCATCAATTCTTTGATCAAGTAATAAAACATTAATCCCTTTTGATTTGAATTTTTCAAGTTCTGGTAATAACTTAATTTCATCAATTGAAGATCCACTTGCAAAATAGATATATTTTTGATCTTCTTTCATTGATTCTAAGTATTCTTTTAATGAAATATATTTTTCTGGATCATTTAATGATTTGAAGATTAATAAATCTTGAAGTAATTCATTTTTACTTCCATAACTTGATTGAATACCAAATTTAATGAATTCTCCAAAGTTTTTAAAGAATTTTTGATATTTATCAAAATCATTATTCTTCATATCTTTTAAAGAATTAATAACTTTAGTTTCAACATTATCTCTAATTTTTAAGATAGATTTATTTTGTTGTAACATTTCACGAGAAATATTTAAACTTAAATCACTAGAATCTACAACACCCTTAATAAATCTTAAATATTCAGGTACTAATTCCTTACATTTGTCTTTAATAAATACTCCTTTAGCGTATAAATCTAATCCTCTTTCATATGTATCTTGATATAAATCATATGGAGCATGAGATGGAATAAATACTAAAGCATTATAAGATAACATACCTTCTACATTAATAAATATTGAATCAATAGGATCTTCAAAATCATAAAATTTATTCTTATAGAATTCATTTAATTCTTCTTGAGTGACATCTTTTTTATTCTTTTTCCATAATGGAATCATTTTATTTAAGGTTTTAACTTCTTTAACTTCATGAGTTTTACCTTCAATTTCTTTACCATTTTCATCCTTATCAGGTTCATTATGAGTTTCTTCCATTAAAATAGGATATCTAATATAATCACTATATTTAGATACTAAATCTTCAATCTTATAATCACTTAAATATTCTGAAAAGTTCTTCTCTTCGGTATCATCTTTTAAATGTAATGTAATTGTAGTACCAACACTTTCTTTATTTGATTCTTCAATTGAGTATGTATCTTCTCCATTACTAACGAATTTATATGCAGGATTATCGAATGTTTTTGATTCTACTTCAATTGATTTTGCTACCATAAATGCACTATAGAATCCAACCCCAAATTGTCCAATAATTTCAAAGTCTTTTTTGTCTTTAGCTTCTTTAAATTTAGAAATAAAGTCTTTACTACCACTTTTTGCAATTGTACCTAAATCATTAATTAAATCATCATGACTCATACCAACCCCATTATCTGAGATAGTAATAGTTCTATTTTCTTTATTTGGAGTAATCCAAATTTCATATTTATCATTTAAAGAATATTTACCATTTGAATTTAAAACGATATATTTTGCTTTATCAATCGCATCACTTGCGTTAGAGATTAATTCTCTTAAAAATACATCTGTATTTGAATAAATTGAATTTATCATTAAATTAAGTAATTCTTTACTTTCAGCTTGGAATTCTTTTGTTTCTTTTTCCATTATTTTTGCCTCCATTTAGCACTCATTTCTTAAATGTGCTAATAATAATATAATCACTTTTATTAGCACTTGCAAGAATAAAGTGCCAAAAAATCAAAAATATTTTATTTTTAAAAATTAATAAGAATTTTAGTAAATATTTAGTGTTTTTATAGTTTAATTTTATGATAGAAAAAAACTACCTCTTTCAAGGTAGTTTTTAATGAATTTAATTAAATTATTTAATTAATGAATTCTTACAATCACCAGTTTCTAAGAATTCATCCATATTCTTTAATGTAACTTCAATCATATCAATTAATGCCATATCTGTAGCACTTCCAATATGTGGAGTAATTAAAACTCTTGGATATAAATCAATGATTTTTTGATGGATTTCATTATCCATTGCTTTAGGATCAAATACTTTATTGAATAAAGTTGTTTCATGATCAATAACATCCATACCAAATCCTGCAACTTTACCTGATTCAACTGCTTCTAATAATGCTTTATTATCAGAAACTTCACCACGAGCAACATTAACAAAGATAACACCATCTTTCATTTTAGCAATCTTTTCAGCATCAATGAAATTATCGTTTTTACCTTTGAAATATGCCATATGACAGATAATAACATCACTTTCTTTTAAGAATGTATCTAAATCTTTGAAATCAACAAGTACTTTTGCTGCATCACTTTCATAGACATCATATCCAATAACGTGAGCACCTAAACCTTTAAATAATTTAGCAGTTGTTAATCCAATTCTTCCACATCCTAAAATACCAACTGTACATCCTCTAATTTCTCTAGAGAACATTTGGTTTGTAACTTTGAAATTACCATTATGTGTATTATTTGTAGCATATGCACAATTTCTAACTAACATCATTGTTAATGTTAATGCTAATTCACTAATTGCATTAGGACTATATCCAGGAACGAATGCTGATTTAATACCTAATTCTTTACAAGCTGCTAAATCAATATGATTATAGCCAGCAGTTCTTGTTAAATAGTATTTTAATCCAGCATCATGGAGTTCTTTCATATGTTCTCCATTAACAGGACAATTACCTCTAACCATAACCATTTCATAGCCTTTTGCTAATTCATAGTTAGTATCATTTAAATATTCACTACGTAATACTAAATCGTAATCGTATTTTTTACCTAAATCTTGGAAATAAGGAATTTCATAATCTCTTACACCAAAACAAATCATTTTACCTTTCATTTTTTAAGTTCTCCTACTATTATGCTGGGAAGAATCCAGTTGAAGTTAAAACAGTTAAAATTAAAATCCAAACAACAATACCAGGAACTGCGAGTAATGTAGCGATAACACTTGTATTACTTGCGAGTTGTTTTTCTTTATCAAAGTTAATACAGTAAGCAACAGCAACAGTTGCAGGTGGAACCATCCACATCATGATTGATGATTGTAATGTAGATGCTGTAACAAGTTCAGGATATCCACATGCTTTACCAATTAATTCGACTACTACTAAGATAACTAAAACGAGTAATGGTGCAACAAATACTTTTAATACACTATAAATCCAAGCAAGTTTATCAGTAGCAGCTTCTTTAATTGAAGCATTACCTAATGTACAACCAATTGCTAACCAAACAAGAGGTGA
>CAVKAB010000126.1:0-3786 GCA_963653985.1 Bacteroidaceae bacterium | reverse complement strand
AATAAAATATTAAAAGATAAAAATTTTAATATTTTAGGACGTTATGACGCTAAAAACGATGTTACAAAAGATCGTCACTATAATATAGTAGGGCGTGGAGATATTTTAACATCATTATTAAATAAATGATTTACTTAAAGGTAGCATACTTGCTACCTTTAAGATTTTAAATTAATAAAAATAATACAAAAAGTGCAATGTAATGTTCTTTAATATTTCAAAAAGTGCAATAAAATGATACAATTTAATAGAGGTAATTATGAATAGAGTTATTTTATATCATGGATCTAGTTATATTATTGAAAAACCTGAATTTGGAAAAGGTAATTATAAAAATGATTATGGATTAGGATTTTATACAACAGAAGATGTAGAACTTGCTAAAGAATGGGCAGTAACAGAAACTAATGATGGATATGTTAATAAATATGAAATTGATCTAAATGGATTAAAGATATTAAATTTAAGTGATTCTAAATATTATATTCTCAATTGGATTGCAATTTTATTAGAAAATAGAACATTTGCTTTAAAAAATGATATTGCTAAAATAGGAAAGAAATATTTAATAGAGAATTTTTTAGTAGAATATGAAGATTATGATGTGATTATTGGATATCGTGCAGATGATTCATATTTTTCTTTTGCAGAAGCTTTTTTAAATAATTCAATTTCATCTCAAAGATTAGGAAAAGCAATGAAACTTGGTAATTTAGGAGAACAAGTTGTTATAAAAAGTGAAAAAGCATTTAATAGATTAAATTTTATTGGATATGAAAAAGTAGATTCATCTAAATATTACCCATTAAGAAAAGAAAGAAATGATAAAGCAAGAGAAGCTTTTTTAAGTGATAAAGAAGGAATATTTAATAAAGATGCTTTATATTTAAATGAAATTATAAGAGGAGGAATAAAAGATAATGATCCACGCTTATAATGAATACTATCTTTTAATGGAACAAGAAAAACTTGGCTCTATGATTGAAATAGCTTTATATGAACAAAACATAGAAATTGATGAATTTGGAGAATTATTTATTAATTCTAAAGTATCTAAAGCTTTTGAAACTGCTGATCCAGTTTTTGTTGCGGGAAAATCTGCAATTGATTTATTAGCGATTGTTTTAAATAAAGAATTAGATCAAACTGAACAAAGTAGTATAGCAACTCCTGGATATTGGGTAGGTTGGGTTTTAGCGTATACTCAATGGTATACTGCTAGAAGTTTTAAAGAAATAATTAAAGCGTATCCTTTAAGTAAGTTATTATTAAATTATTATCCATTACATGAAGCAGATGAAATGAAAACAGTAGAGATAATTATGAAATCTTTAAACATGGAATCAAAATTAAAGATATTAAGAAAGAAAAAAGGATATTCACAAAATGCTTTAGCGTTACTTAGTAATGTTCCTTTAAGAACAATAAAAGCATATGAAGAAGGAACTGTAGATATTTCAAAAGCTCAATGCGAAACTATATATAAGTTAGCTTCTACATTAAATTGTTCAATTGAAGAGTTAATTAAATAAATATTTCTATTATTGATGAAAAATTATTTCTAAAGATTATATAAATTAAAAATAAATTTAATCATATAGTCAAATTAAGGTTATATATGTTGTAAATACGATTACAAAATGGTAAAATGTAATCGTAAAGGTGATTATATGACAAAAGACGAAATCATGCATATAGCAAATCAAAATAATGGATATATTTATTCAAAACTTGTTAAAGAATTTAAAATACAAACAGAAAATATAGTACGTCTCGTTAAGGAAGGTAAACTTACAAAAGTTAGTAGAGGTATTTATATCACTAATGAAGGGATAGAAGATGAATTTTTCATTAATTCTATCAAGTATAGTCGAATTGTATATTCTGGAGAAACAGCATTATTTTTAAATAATTTATCTAATAAACAATCTCCTATAAAAGAATTTACAATCCCTTATTCTACATGTGTTCCTAGGATAGAAGGATATAATGTTAAATATTCAAGAAAAGATACGTTCAGTCTTGGTGTTGAAAATATAGACACACCATTTGGAAATAAGGTTAGATGTTATAACAAGGAAAGATGTATTTGCGATCTTTTTATTAGAGCAGATTACTATGATTATGAAACAAGAATATATGCAATAAATGAGTATAAGAATAAATATCTAGATTTTAAAAAGCTATATGAATACGCTAATATTCTTGGTGTATATGAAAAGGTAAGTAATGTATTTGAGGTAATTGGATGGAATTAGGAAAAGCAAAAGCAAAAGTTTCTAAACTAGCTAAAGAGAAAAATATTGATGTTCAAGTTGCTTGGGATATCTTTTTCTTTGATGAAGTTTTACTAAGACTTTCAAAAAGTAAATATCATGATTCTTTTGTAATTAAAGGTGGATTCTATCTTCAAAGTATTGTAGGTGTTGAGACTAGAAGTACTATGGATATTGATTTTAAATACATTGGTAATGAAATTTCTAAAGAAGAACTAGAAAAGATATTTAAAGAGATATGTTATATAGACAATGAAGATAATATCAAATTAAGTGTTATATCAGTTAATGATATAGCTGCTGAAACAAAATATGGTGGAAAAACAATATCGATTGAAGCTAGGTTTTTTAATATTAGAAAAATCTTTGGTATTGATATTGGAATTGGTGATGTAGTAACACCATATCCAATTGAATATGAATATGATTTATCATTTAAAGATGATAAATGCATATTGCTAGCTTATACAATTGAAACAATTATCGCAGAAAAATTAGAAACGATAATCTCAAAAGGTGTTAGAAATTCAAGATCAAAAGATTTGTTTGATTTGTATCTGTTAAGTAAGCAATCTTATGATGTCAGTAATTTGAATGTAGCAATGATTAATACATTTAACTTAAGAGGTACTTTATACGACAAAGATTATATTATAAATGTTCTTGCTGAAGTTTTTGAATTTGAAAGAATTAAAATATTATACGATAACTACGCTAGAAAGAATAAATTTGTAAATGATGTTACTTTTGAAATGTGTAAAAATGCAATCACAAATATAGTTGATAAACTTAATTTTGAAAATAAAATAAGACTTTCAGATTATAACATTAAATTACATTTAATACGACACGGAGAAGCAAAAGAAGGAAGAGTTGGAGGATGGAGTGATACTTCTTTAAATGATAAAGGTAAAATGGAAATAAAAGAAATTTTAAATCAGTTAGATGATTATGATCTTTTTATATCTAGCGATTTACAAAGAAGTAAAGAAACTTCAGAAATTATTAATAAAAAAATAAACATGGAAATCGTATATGATAAAAACTTAAGAGAAATTAACAATGGTATATTTAAAAACATGCCAATTGATGAATTCATAAATCAATATGGCAATTATAGATTTGATAATTTAAAAATGAATCAACGTTATATTAATGGTGAATCTCCTGAAGAATTCTATTCTAGAGTAAAAACTGAATTTATTAATTTGCTTGTAAATAATAAAAATAAAAAAATCTTAATTGTTACTCATGCAGGTGTCATTACAGTCATACTTTGTATGTTAAATGGATACACATATTCCAATAAACTTAAAATTGCACCTCATACAGGAAGTATATTGAAAATGTACAATTAAAAATTTAATTAAAAAGAAATTTTATAAATAAAAAATAGCACGGTTGTGCTATTTTTTGTATCTATTCTTTAGTTTCTATACTTTTATTAATATTTCCTTGGCATTTAATGATTAAAAGAAGAACAATGATTGCAACAATTAATTCAGTTAAT
>CAVKAB010000125.1:0-3838 GCA_963653985.1 Bacteroidaceae bacterium | reverse complement strand
ATTCTAGAAAATTGGTCTTAAAACATATTGAAAATGTATATTTTATAAGATAAAACCTGACTTTAGGCTCAACCCCTATAATATAGTGTTAAACTAATCAAAGTATAATTCAGAATTAAGGATGTTTAAGACATCCTTTTTTGCTAGATAAGCATTGTCTAATTTTGACAATGAATATTTCTTTTTAACATCTTTTAAAACTGAAGTTTTTGATGCTAAATTCATGTATGATTTTTCTTGAGTTTCAGCAATTTTATATTCTCTAATGAAATCAACAATTTGCCCAACTGGTAATTCATCTTTGAAAACTTTTAATTCTAATAATCTAAGAAGAACTAAACCCAAATAACAAATTAAAAAATGACCATAAATTGATTCGAGCTTTTGAAGATAAACTGGTCTTGCTTCAAGATATGTTTTCATGATTCTAAAAGATTCCTCAATTCTCCATAAGCCATGATATGCATTGTAAATTTCTTGTGGAGTTTTTTGAATTTCAGAAGTAACTAATAAATTGTAGCCAGCAAGTGCTAAGTCTTCCTTAACTTTTTTCTTATTAATTTTTGGAATTGGTTTAATAATTTCTCCATTTTCATCTTGAGCAACAAAATCAACATATTTAATTGAATCACCATATTCTTCTTTAGAATTTTGCTTAATTGATGCTAAAGTTGTTGCTTTATCGATTTGCTTATTAATTTGGGCAATTTGCTTTTTTGCAAGTGCTGGATTGTATGAAACGACTCTTTTTTCTTTAACTTTAAATGTGATTTTTTGTCCATTTTCATCTTTAAAGTTGTATTCATAAGTATCAATACATTCTTTGAAACGATATAATATTTTTCCTTTTTCATCTACAACACTTGTCCATCTATTTTCTAAAACGTCTTCTGAAGTTAACCATTCTTTTTCTTCTTTATTTAACCCATTACCATGAATTGCTCTTGAAAAAATGTATCCATCATTTGCTTCAACACTTGCGGCATAAATATTTCTTGCACAATTTAATCCTTTATCAGCGATTTGAACAATTTTCTTATCAATATTAAATCTTTGCTTTAAATCTTCTATATTTTCTCTAATTTTAGGTTTCTCTGATTCATTTCCAGGGTATAAAGTCATTCCTAATGGAATTTGATCCTCGTCTAAAAGAAGTGCTTGGCCCATAATTGGCAAATGTCTTTCTTCTTTTGAAGGACCGTGTTGTCTTCCTTCTTTTGGCAAATCAATTTCAAAATAGTAATTAGTACAATCAAAATAAATTCTATTAGTTTTTCTACCAAATTTATCTTGAATATGATGATTCATGATTTCGATAAATTTTTGATAATCGTTTCCAATGAAATTGATAGTATCAAGAATTTGATCATACGAAAAACATTCTTCGCCAAATAGGCTTGGCATGACATTTTCAAAAGCTTTGTGTTTTGAACCTGGTTTAACAATTTGAGAATAAATCATTGATTGCAAAAAGTTTGCCATTTTAAATTGTAATTTCTTTGATTTTGCTATCAAATTGTAATCATCACTTAAATCTAAATAATTCCACATCGATTTAAGTAAAAAGTGACCAAGATTCTTTTCGATTGAAACATCACCAATTTTCTTTTCTTTTAAATTAGGAATGTTTTCATTTAATTTATCAACTTTTTCTTGAGCATATTTTTCTGGATCTTTTATGCCTTCTTTAATTAAATCTGAAGCATACCCTAAAGATTCATGACAAAGGTTTCTACCACCCTTTCCTGGAACATACATTGACTTATAAATTTGTAAATATAATCCCTTTTTTGAAGGGTTTGTTTTCTTTAAAAAATACCTCATAAAATTACCTAAAATTTATTTAACACCTTAACACTATATATTATAAAGCAATAAAAAAATATTTTCAATAATTTTCCTTATATTATTAATAATATAAGGAACTTTTTCAAAAATATTCTAGAGTCTAAAAATTATAGTGTTAAAACCTAAAAACGGGAATGCTAAAGAATATATCAAATTTATTGAAGATTATTTAGAATGTGAAGTTGTTATTGTTTCAACTGGTAAAGATAAAGAAGATACAATTATTAGAAAAGAAATATTTTAAATTTAAGGATGTCAAATTTAGACATCCTTTTAATTTTGTATATTGCTTATTAAATTCAAGTTCTATATAATAAAATTAACAAATATAAATAAAGGAGTGATAATATGGAATTATTTGATTTGATAATGGCAGGTATAATTTCTTTAGCTTCTTACCCTACTGTAGTTAGAGATTATGCAAAAAAAGATATGGATAGTGGCGCAACTTTAGTATATTCTAAAACTTTAGTTATTCCTGATGAATCACAAAAAATAAATAAAGTAGCTGACAATTATAATTTAACTATTTTTTGTGAATCTTCTGATAATGAAGTAGTACCATTAAAATTTATTTGTAATCCAGAGATAGTTGATCTTCCAACTACATTAACTTTTAGTCAAAGTGAAGAAATTAAAATTGAATATCAAGGAAGTACAAGTTTAGATTTAGGATTATCAAAAAATATTGGCGGTGAAATTAATTTATTTGGACTTGCTAAAATTAAAGATGAAATAACATTATCAAGTAATATTAATTTATCTTTTGGTTATAGTTATTCAATATCAAAAGTTAAGATTCAAAGTTCATCTGTTTATGTTGATGGAGTAACAAATAAATTTGGTGTATATGCATATGCATATTGTGCAACGAATGCTTCAAAATATTATGCAAGTTATTTACATATGAATTATTCGAATTATGATGAACAAGATATGTATAGAACTTATATGTTAATTGAACAAGTTGATGGACATTTTTATTTAGCAAATTCAAATTCAACTTTTGCAAATAAATTATATTATTTTGAAACTGTTAAAGAATACAATGAATTTTGTTATAAATGGGGATTATAAATATGAAAACAAAAATTTGTTTAGGCATTTGTTTATTTTTTTTATTACCTCTAACAAATAATTTAAATGTAAATAATTCTTATAGCGATGTAAAAGGCAATAATTTTAGCTTTAAATATCATATTGAAACGATAAATACAAATTATAATTATCCATTTTACAAAGCAAGTGAATGTGAACTCGTTAATAATGTTACTAAATTAGAATTAACTTATAATTATCCAGAAATTAACTATATAAATATTTTATGTAAACAAGCTTTTAAGAATAATGAATTAAAAGAATACAAAAAAGAAATTTTATATTTCGTAGAAAATTTATATTTTGTAGATAAAACTCAATTAAATTTTTTAATTAATTCAGGAAATTCAAGTAAGAGTGAAATAGATGTTGATGGAAAAAACAATAAATTTGGATATTATTTGATAACGATTAACGCATCTATAATAAAATTCCAAAAAATGTCTGTTAATTTTAATATAGATAATAAAATATTTGATTTTGAATTAAATTATTATTTAGTAGATGGAGTTTATTCAAAAGTAAATGTATTTGAAACTGCTAATGAATATAAAGACTTTATGAATAAATATGGGTTATAGATTATGAAAAATAAAATTAAAATTTTAAATGTATTTTTATTAATTATTTTAACTAGTTGTAATGCAAATTTTTATGATGGAGAATTAATTACTAAAAACACTAGTGAAATTATTTCATATGTTAATGAATATAGAATTAATTCTAATTTTGAATATTTAATTCCTATTGAATCAACCTCTAGTTTATCCAAAAAAGATATTAAAGAAATCAGACTTGATGATAGTAAGGTTAATGAATATGAGTTAGAAAGTATAAGCGAAACAAATTTTAAATACAATATTAAAATAAAATCTGATAATTCCTATAAAAG
>CAVKAB010000124.1:0-3851 GCA_963653985.1 Bacteroidaceae bacterium | reverse complement strand
TCGCTAAAAATAAAGAAAATATTGAAAATAAATCATGGGAAAATGGATTTATTACAATTCTTGATGAGATTGGTAAAAACAAGAATTTAATTTATGCAATTTCCCAAAATACGGAATATAGTAAATATGTGACTGAATATTTATTACATTTAACTTTTAACTATATTTATGGGGTAGTTGTTGCTAAATCTAAAGAAATGAATGTAGTTGTTAAAGAAGAAGATATGATTTTTATTGCAAACTTCTATAAATATGCTTTTTTAGGGGTTTTGCTTGAATGGATTAAAGTTAATTTTAAAGATAGTCCAAAAGAAATTGTTTCTAAATTAGACATTATGATTAAAGGAACTTTAGAAAATTCATTATCAAATTATGATCAAAAACATCGAAAATAAGAATAAGGCCATTTTTAAATAAGTGGTCTTTTAATTTGTATTAAAAAGTGCGATGAAAACGGGAGTGGACTGGTGTTTTAATCGAAATTTATGTTTAATAAAAATTTATTTAATGCTATAATTTTAAAAAAAGGAACGAATTTATGTATTTTAATAGAGATATTGAAGAAGCGTTAATTAGAGCAAGTAAATCATTTGAAATAATTTCGATATATGGATCAAGACAAGTTGGTAAATCTACAACAGTAAGAAAAATATTTGAAAATTTTAATTACGTTACTTTAGATGATGTAGAAGATTTAGAATTAGCTTTGGATAATCCAAAGAGATTTTTAGAAGTGTATAAATGGCCTTTAATTATTGATGAAGTTCAAAAAGCTCCTAAACTTTTAAATTATTTAAAGATAATTGTTGATAATGAAAGATTTAAACGCCTCAATTCAAATGAAGAGAGAAAAATTATGTATGTTTTAACTGGATCTAATCAATTTGAATTACAAGATGGCATTTCTGAATCTTTAGCTGGAAGAACTGCTATTTTAGATATGTCTTCAATGACACAATTGGAAGCTTTACAAATAAAAGGGAATGTGTTTAAGCCTTATATTGATGTATTATTAGAAAAAGAAAGAAATTCTAAAATAAAATATGCAAATCAAAATGAAATTTTTGAAAGAATATTTAGAGGTGGAATGCCAAATATTGTAAATGGTGCTGAAGAAAGAGATGTTTTCTTTAGATCATATATTGATACATATATTGAAAAGGACGTTAGAAAGTTAATTTCAGCTTCAAGTGAAATGAATTTTAGAAAATTTATTTCTTATCTTGCATTAAGAACAGCTCAAGAGGTTAATTATGAAGTTTTTTCAAGAGAACTTGGTATAGATGTAAAAACATTAAAAAGATGGTTATCAATTTTAATTACTTCTGGAATTATTGTATTACTTGAACCATTTATGGCTAATATGTCGAATAGAATTATCAAAGCACCAAAACTTTATTTTATGGATACAGGATTATGTGCTTATTTATGTAAATGGCCAAATGTAGAAATGTTAAGAGATTGTGCAATGGGTGGTGCTTTTTTTGAAACATTTGTTGTAAGTGAAATATTTAAAAGTTTCTACAATTATATAGAAAATCCAAAATTTTGGTTATATTATTACCGTGATATTGACCAAAAAGAAATAGATATTTTATATGTTGAAGGTAATTCAATATATCCGATTGAAATTAAAAAAGGAATATTACCAAATAAACCTACTAAAAACTTTAATGTTTTAAAAAAATATAATATGGAAATTAAACCTGGCCTTGTTATTGATTGTACTGATAAAATTAGACCAATTAATGATAATGCATATACTTTTCCAGTATATTTATTAGGAATTTAATAGAATTTAAGTGTATAAAATTAATTTTTTATACACTTTTTTAAAAGTGTCTAATTTTTATATATTTTTAAGTTTTTGTCTAAATACATTTAATTTTAAATCCATAAAATATAGGTATAAAAATTAATGGAGGAAATTAATATGTATTACGATAAAGGAACTTATGAAGCATTCGCACATCCTAAAAAACCAGAAGGAGTTGATAATAAATCAGCTTATATTATTGGTAGTGGACTTGCTGGTTTAAGTGCAGCTTTCTATCTCATTAGAGATGGTCAAATGAAAGGAGAACACATCCACATTTTAGAAAAATTACCTGTTACTGGTGGTAGCTGTGATGGTCTTCAAGTATTAAATAAAGGATTCTACATGAGAGGTGGTAGAGAAATGGATAACCATTTTGAATGTATGTGGGATATGTATAAAGATATTCCTTCATATGAAGATCCATCAATGAGTGTTTTAGATTATTATTACTATTTAAATAAAAAAGATCCTAACTATTCATTATGTAGAGTTACATTAAATAGAGGTGAAAACGCTAATACTCAAGATAAATTCACTTTAGATAGAGAAGCAAGTAGAGAATTATTAAAATTATATATTACTCAAGAAAAAGATTTAGAAGATAAAACAATTGAAGATGTTTTAGATGAACATTTCTTCAATAGTAATTTCTGGATTTATTGGCAAACAATGTTTGCATTCCAAAAAACATCAAGTGCTCTTGAAATGAAGAGATATTTATGTAGATATGTTCACCATATTGATGGATTACCAAATTTCAGTGCTTTAAGATTTACTAAATACAATCAATATGAATCAATGATTTTACCACTTCAAAAATGGTTACAAGATAAAGGCGTTAAAATTGAATTTGGAATGGATTGTAAGAATGTCTTATTCGATATTGATAAAGAAAAGAAAGTTGCAAAAGCAATTGTTTATGAAAAAGATGGTGTCGAAAATAAGATTGATTTACTTGAAAGCGATTTAGTTATTATTACAAATGGTTGCCCAACTGATTCAAGCTGCTATGGTGATCAAAATACTGCTCCAGACATTACTGGTGTTGTTGCAACTCGTGGTGAATCTTGGGATTTATGGAACAATATTAAAGTTCAAGATCAAGATAATTCATTTGGTAACCCAGAAAAATTCACTTCACGTCCTGATTTAACAAACTGGATGAGTGCTACAGTTGAAACAAGTGATGAAGAAATTATTGAATTAATTAAAAAGATTTGTAAGAGAGATCCACGTGCTGGAAAAGTTACAACTGGTGGTATTGTTACTATTAAAGATAGTAAAGATAATTGGTATATGTCTTGGACAATCAATAGACAACCACAATTTAAAGCTCAAAAAGAAGGTAGTGTCTTAGTTTGGTTATATTCATTAAATACAGTTAAACCTGGAAATTATGTTAAAAAAGCTATGAAAGATTGTACAGGTGCTGAAGTTTGTGAAGAATGGTTATACCATATTGGTGCTCCAGTCACTAAGATTAAAGAAATGGCAGAAACAAGATGTAACACTACAACATGCTATATGCCTTATATCAATGCATTCTTTATGCCAAGAAAAAATGAAGATAGACCACTTGTTGTCCCACATGGTGCAGTTAACTTTGCATTCGTTGGACAATTCGCTGAAACTCCACGTGATACAATTTTCACAACAGAATATTCAATCCGTACAGGTATGGAAGCTGTTTATACATTACTTGATATTGATAGAGCAGTTCCAGAAGTTTATGGATCACAATATGATGTTAGAGAAATGTTAAGAGCTACTTACTATGCATTAGATAAAGTTGCATTAGAAGATAGTAATTGTTTAAATTTCGTTGAAAAACAAGCTATTAAGAAACTTGTTAAGAAATTTAAAGGTACAGATGTTGAATTATTACTTAAAGATTCACATTTAATTAAATAGAAGAATTCCCAATTCATATAAATCTCACCTTTGGTCTAGAAAGTTCAATTTCTAGACCTTTTTTCGTTATTAATTTGATATAATAGTAAACATGGAATTTAAAGGATTATCTAAAGAAGAA
>CAVKAB010000123.1:0-3909 GCA_963653985.1 Bacteroidaceae bacterium | reverse complement strand
ATAAAAGCATATACAAAAAAAGAATTATTGATGACGTAATAGATAGATATTTAAAAGTTAGTGGTGCAATTTGTATTGAAGGAATGAAATGGTGTGGTAAAACTTGGACCAGTAAATATCACGCAAATAGCGAATTTTTAGTTAATGATTCAAATGGTGGTTTTTCAAATAGGCAATTAGCAGCTTTAAACCCATCATTTGTATTACAAGGAGAAACTCCAAGATTAATTGATGAATGGCAAGAAGTACCATCACTTTGGGATGCAACTAGAGTTGAAGTTGATAAAAGACACAAAAAAGGCCAAATTATTTTAACTGGTTCTTCTACTCCTGTTAAAAATGGATATTACCATAGTGGAGCAGGAAGAATTGTAAAAATTAGAATGAACACAATGTCGCTTTATGAATCTGGAGATAGTTTAGGACTTATAAGTTTAAAAGATCTTTGTACAAATAATGTATTCAAAGATCAATTTGTAGAAGAATTACCAATAGATAAATTAGCAACATTAATTGTAAGAGGAGGATGGCCTGAAAATATTGAGGTTGATCCCAAAGATGTTCATTTAATGCCAAGAGCATATGTTGATACATTAATAAACAAGGATTTAAATAGAGATGAAAATGATAATAGTAATGAAATAAATTTTGATAAATCTAAATTTGAATTACTTTTAAAATCTCTTGCAAGAAATGAATCAACAACTGTATCTAATTTGACATTATTAAAAGATATTCAAAAAGTAGATGAAGAATCAATCAGTAGAAATACATTATCAAGTTACTTAAACATATTAAATTCATTATTTATATTAAATAATCAACCTCCATTCTCTCCAAATATTCGCTCATCTTTAAGAATAAAACAATCAGAGAAAAGGCATTTTAGTGATCCAGCTATTGCTTGTGCTTTATTGAATTTAACTCCACAAAAATTATTAAATGATATGAATTTATTTGGTTTCTTATTTGAAGCTTTAGTAGAAAGAGACTTAGGAATATACGCTTTAGGAATGAATGCTAAATTATTCCATTATCAAGATTATAAAGATAATGAAATAGACGCTATTTTAGAATTAGAAGATGGAGATTATTGTGCAATCGAAATTAAATTAGGTGCTAATAAAATTGAAGAAGCAGCAAATAACTTAAATAGAGTTAGTAATGAAATTATTAAAAGTGGAGGTAAAGGTCCTAAACTTAAAATAATCATTATAGGATTAGGAAATGCTTGTTTTAAGTTATCAGAAGATACTTATGTTATACCAATTAACGCATTAAAAAATTAATATTTCATAAATAAATACACTTTTTAAATTAGTGTATCAATTTCAATATTTAGAATTAAAATAGCATTAAAAATTAGCATAAAATCGAAACATTTTTATTGCACTATAGTTCAATAACTGCTAAAATATAAACCTGAATTTTAACAAAAAAGCCTTTTTAGTTAAATATTTAAAGAATATGGATAAACGAATCGAAAAAACTTACGACAAAATACAACATGCTTATAGTAGATTAATTATTAATAAAGACTACGATGATATTACAGTAAATGATATCTGTAATGAAGCTAAAATTAAAAGACCAACATTCTATAATCATTTCAGTGATAAGGATGATTTTTTAAGCAAGATTTTTAAATATAGATTTGATAATATCGTAGATTTCTATTCATTAGACCGTATAACTTCTTTTAGACAATTTGTCTTACAACTTTTACGTTATAATTTAACATATCTTAATAATTTTAGAAAAGAAGCAGGTATTTTAAATGAAGATAAACATGTAAGTTCAATGTATTACATATTTTTTAATGTTATTGATAGTTATTTACTAGATAAATATCAAATAATGGATGATAAAAAACAAAAGAATTTATCTCCTGATGAAGAAAGATTTTTAGTATATTCATATTCAAGTATGTTTCTTTCATATTGCATGCTTTTTTACGTTAAACATGATTTAACAGTAGATCAAATGATGAAAAAGATTGAAAATGCTATTCCAAATAGCTTCTTAGTTAAGTAGGCGAGGTATATATATATATATGGAAAAGAGAATTGAACAAACTTATGATAACTTGCTTCAAGCGATTACTATTTTGCTCAAAGAGAAAGAATTTGAAGACATTACTATCAGCGAACTTTGTGAAAAAGCAAAAATAAAAAGACCAACCTTCTACAACCACTTTATTGATAAAGAAGATTTTGCAGTTAAAATGTTTAGATATCTTTATAAGAAAAGAGATACTAGAATAGATAAAATCCAAGATTTTAGAGAATATTCTAAAGCTTTTTGTATGTATGTTTTAAAATACATCGAAAAAATTAAAAATCCTTACATTAAAAAAGAAAATAAAATTGGTACTAGCAAATTATATTTAGTATGTTTCCAAGAAATGTATCAATTTTTAAAGAAAAGATATAATGAAAGAAAATATCAAGACATCAAAGAAGAAGATGAAGATTTCTTTATTTATAGAATGGCATCAAGACTCCTTGCAGCATTTATTTACTTCTATAATTCTACAATTGACATCAATGATATGATTAAACACATTGATAATACACTTAATTTTCATTATATTTGATATTTATCAAAAATATTATATAATAAAAACATACTTTAGGGGATTTTATGGAAATCAAAGAAGAAAACTTATATACACCACTTTTAAACAAGATGATGGATCTTTTACGTTTAAAAGGATATAACGAAATTACTGTTGAAGAATTATGCGATGCATGTAATATTGATATTAATAATTTCAATATGTTTTTCAGCTCCAAAGAAGATTTCTGTCTTAAATCCATGAAATGTGTTTATAATAAACATGGAAAATCATTAGAAAATATCCAAGATTTTAAAGAATTATGCAAACAATTTGTAATTCTTCATCTTAATTCTTTAGATGGATTAAGAGGTAATTTAAAAACTAAAAAGGTAGATGAAACATATTCAAATAATTCTAGTGATTTATATTATTTATGTTTTAAAGAAATGCAATCATTTTTAACTAAAGAATATCAAACTAGAAAGATTCCTTCAATTGAACCTGATTACGAAGAATTATTCTTATATAAATTATGTTCTAGAATCCTTTCTTTTTTAGTGTATTTCTATAACAATAAAGAAGTATCTAAAGAAAAAATGATTGAAAGAATTGATACTACTTTAGAAGCTTAAATCTTAATATATTCTTAATTGAGTTATTTTAATTTTTTGATATAATCTTAATTCAGGAAAAAAATATGGATTTAAGACAAAAGAAAACTCAAGAAAAATTACATAAAGCATTACTTGAATTATTTACAACCTATACATATAAAGATATCTCTATTAGTGATATCTGTGATAAAGCAGATATTAAAAGACCTACATTCTATAATCACTACAAAGATAAGGAAGATTTTGTAGAAAAAGCAATGTATGATCAATTCTTAAAGGTAATTGATGAATCATCTTTAAAAGAAACTTCTTCTTTTAAAGATTTCTTTATTACTTTAATAGAAGGATATTTAAAAGATTTAGAACCTTATAAATCAAATATTATTAATTTATATAAAGATAATGAACCTAAACAATTAACCATTATTTTATATAAAACACTATATAAAATATTATATGAGAAACTAACATCTTTATATCCATATGTTATAAATAAATCATTAATTGAAACATTCCTAGATTCTTATTGTGGGATGTTTATGGTATTAACATCAAAATTCTTAACAAGAGAAGATTATTCATTAGATATATTAATTAAAAATCTAAAAGAAATATTCTCTTCTACTACATTAGATAAAAGTTTTAAAAAGTAAAAAGGCATCTCCAAATGCCTTTTTTTCATTAATCTTCTATTTTATAAAATGCTCTATTTCCAAGTGCAAAAATACGGTCACT
>CAVKAB010000122.1:0-3909 GCA_963653985.1 Bacteroidaceae bacterium | reverse complement strand
TTATCACTAAATTTTCTAATTAAAGTTGCTTTTATATATAAAATATTATAAAACTTACTTAAAGAAGGAGTTCATATGAAACATAATTTTTTACCTTTATCATTATTAGGAGTCTTATTATTACCATCATGTGCTAATTATGATGATATTAATTTTTATCTTGAAATTACAACAAGTAAAGATTCATCTTATTTTTATAATAAAGATACAATAAATGTTGAATTATATGATAATTCTACAATTAAATTTAATATTCCTAAAAGTATAAAAGTTAATGAAAATAATTCAAATAACTTATTAAGTTTTAATTATGATGAATCTAAAATTAATTTAACTTTTGATCATAATACTAGTACAAATAAGATTTTTTATAGTTTTCAAACTAAAGAATTATTTGAAAATGAAAATTTAATCATTAAATTTGATAATAATGAATATAATTTTAAAATTAATTCTTTAAAACCTACAGGGTACAATAAATTAGATATTGCTACCTTATCTACTTATAAAGAATTTAAAGAAATGATTGATTCTATCTCTTATTATACTTATCAAGATAATTATCCAGGAATTTCTTCGTATAGTTCATCTACTTATTGGGGGAATAGTTTTCATTACGATTTTAAAGATGATAATTATTCTTCAGATTATTTAAAATATTTAAAAGATGATTGTTATTATCCATCTAAATTTGATTTTGCGTATCCTAATTTAATGTATAAAGAAATAGAGATGAGGTTTGATGATAAATGTAGTGTTGAAAAAGATTCTAAAAAACATACAATGCTTGGATACAATGTTTTAATTGGTGTAATTGATCCAGGATGTACAAATCCTACCAATCCTTTAAGGAGTATGAGTTTTGAAGCAATACCTTTAAATTATGTTTCTAAACATGAATATTCTAATGAATTTAATAATAAAAAATTAAATAATCATTATTATTTATTATCAAAAGAATATAGCGATATATTTTTAGATTATAAAGTTAATGATATAAATATTAAATTAATTAGTCCAACTGATAATAATGTACTTGGATTTTTTGAAGATTCAACTTATTTATATACTTTAAGTTGCTACTATGAAAGATAAATATAAGATTAAAAGTAAAGATATTGATTATAGAATAAGATTAGTAGGTATAATGTTTAGAAAACTTATACCTTCTTTTAATATTGATTTATTTAAAAAATCTAATAAATTTATGGATAAACATTTAAAACATAAATGGTTAGATCATAAATCTAGAATAGAAGAAATTAATATTAAAAGAAATGATAATACTACTTTAAGGATACTAGTAGCACGTCATAAAAAGGAAAATAATAATAAATTAAAATCATGTATTATGTGGATTCATGGAGGAGGTTTTGCCATTGGACTTCCTGAAGAATGTTTTAATTACGCTTCCTTATTTTTAAAAGATAAAGATACAATAATGGTACTACCTGATTATAAAAAATCAATAGAATCTCCTTATCCAAGTCAATTAGAAGATTGTTATTTAACTTTAAAATGGATAGTCGATAATAGTGAATATTTAGGTATTAATAAAAATCAAATCTTTATTGGAGGAGAGAGTGCAGGAGGAGGTCTTGCAATTGCTTTATCTTTATATTTAAAAGATAAATCTAATATTAAAATAGCAGGATTATTCCCTCTTTATCCAATGATTTCTTATTTTAATACAAGTTCTAATAAAGATAATGATTCTCCTATTTGGAATACAAAATCTAATAAAGTTGCTTGGGAGTTATATTTAAAAAATATAGATAAAAATAATATCCCTATTTATGCTTCCCCTTCTTTAAATAAAGATTTTAAAGGATTACCTCCTCTTTTTAGTTATATTGGAACTCTTGATCCATTTTTTGATGAATTAATGGAATATTCATCTTGTTTAAAGAAAGAAGGAATAGAAGTAAATGTCAAAATATTTAAAGGATGTTACCACGCTTTTGATTTATTTGGGTATTTTACTTCACTTGGTAAAGAATCTAGAAAGTATTTAATAGAATGTTATAGATTCGCAAAAAAGAATTATTTTGTTAATAATAATTAGAATTAAATATTTAGCAGTTTATTGTATATTGTTAAATGTTTTAGTAAGATATTTAAAATTTAATTTTTTAATTAAATTTATTGGAGAAATAAATGGAAGAATACGTAATTGAAACTAGTAACCTTACTAAGAAATTTTCTAATAAAGTAGTAGTTGATAAAGTATCAATGCATGTTAGAAAAGGTGATATTTATGGGTTTATTGGAAAAAATGGTGCTGGGAAAACTACCACCATGAAAATGATTCTTGGACTTTTAAATGTCACAGATGGTGAAATTAAAATAAACGGATCAAATAAACTTGATAAAGAAAGAAGTAAAATTGGATCATTAATTGAAAATGCAGGATTATATAAAAATGCTACTGCATATGAAAATATGAAAAGATTTTCTATTCTTTATGGAGGAAATGATAAAGAAATTAAAGAAATTTTAGAACTTGTTGGATTAAGTGATACAGGAAATAAAAAAGCAGGAGCATTTTCTTTAGGTATGAAACAAAGACTTGGACTTGCAATTGCCTTACTTGGAAATCCTGAAATTTTAATTTTGGATGAACCAATTAATGGACTCGATCCTCAAGGGATTAAAGAAATTAGAGATGTTATTACTAAATTAAATAAAGAAAAAGGAGTTACATTTTTAATTTCTTCTCATATTTTAGATGAACTTGCTAAAATCACTACTCGATATGGAATTATTAATTCTGGAGAATTAGTTGAAGAAATTGACGCTAAAGAATTACTTGAACGTTCTAAAAAGAATTTAAAAATAACAGTTAATGATGTTAATAAATCACTTGAACTTTTAAAGAATAATAACTACTTAAATGAATACGAAGTTAAAGATGATTCAATTATTCTTTATGGAGATTTTAAAGAAAGTTCATTAATTAATAAGTTACTTGTTGAAAATAATATCAGTGTTAGAGAACTTACTACAAATGAAGATGCATTTGAAGAATATTTCATTGAAAGGATTGGTAAATAGTTATGAATAAATTAATTAAACTTGAATTTAGAAAGTTACTTTCTTCTACTAGTTATTATGTATGTTTAGCAGTTTGTTTAGCAATGTTAATTCTAACTTCATTTGTATCTAAAATGATGGCAGAACAACTTAATCAACTTGATGCATTTAACGCTATTAAAACTACAAGAACTGCATTAGATAATTCTATGTTATCTTTGATATCTGGAATCTTTTTAGCAGTATTTGTATCTCAAGATGAATCTTTAGGTACTATTAAAAATGTTGTATCAAGAGGATATTCAAGAGTTAAAATCTATTTTTCTAAATATATTGTATCTTTAGTAGGAATATTAATTTATTCTCTTATTATTTTACTTGTTGGATTCTTATTTGGATTTTGTATTTCAGGAGTAGGTACAATTGACTCAAATTTCTTTATTTCAATATTTGGAGAACTTTTAGTAATGATTGGATTCCATGCATTATTTTTTATGTTTTCTACAATATTTAGTAAAAATGGAATTATTATTACTTTAAATATTGCTACTCCATTAATTATTAAATTAGCTTTAGGATTAGTAGATTCTTTTTTAAGTGGTAAAAATATCAAAATTGGATTCCAATTTGGAGATTATTGGTTAGATGGTTTAATGAGTTCATTTAACGCTAAAACAATGAGTGCAGGTGAACTTTCAGGAAGTATTATTATGTCAATTGTTTATATTGCATTATTTATTACTCTTGGACTTATTATTTATAGAAAAAAAGAAGTTAAATAATTAAATTACTCGGTAAAGGAGGTGAAAACCTCCTTTTTATATGTGTGACGGGCATGTTATATATCTAACGGGTGAAAGTCCCAAGTAGGAAGTC
>CAVKAB010000121.1:0-4005 GCA_963653985.1 Bacteroidaceae bacterium | reverse complement strand
AAAAGAAGCTTATTCTTACTTTGATAATCTCAAAACTCATTAATTAGTTATTGATTTATATTTGAATTTTCTATATAATATTAGGGCATTTGTAACGATGTTTTATGGAATTATGCACCTAAAACGCTGTTATAAACAAGAAGGAGAAAAATTGTGGCATTAGCAAAATCAACAAAAGCTGAATTAGTTAAAGAATTCGGTAAAAACGAAAAAGATACAGGTAGTATCGAAGTCCAAGTTGCTTTATTAACAAATTCAATTAAGCACTTAACAAATCATTTAAAAACAAATGATAAAGATCACACAGCAAGAAGAAGTTTACTTTTACAAGTTGGTAAAAGAAAATCATTACTTTCTTACTTAGAAAGAACAGATCGTGATGCTTATATTAAATTAATTGCAAAATTAGGCTTACGTAAATAATTAACAAAAATTAAAATTTTGAAAATGATGCTTAAAATAGGCATCATTTTTTTATATAATATTAAAGTTATGAATAAAACTATATCAATTGCAAAAAAATATAAAAAGCAGATTATTTTAGGGCCTCTTTTTAAGATTATTGAGGTCATTTTTGAGCTTATGATGCCTTTACTTATGAAATATATTATTGATACAGGCTATAATGAAGCAGTTTTAACCCAAGATTATACAAAAATTATTGTTCCAGGATGCTTAATTATCCTTCTTTGTATTTTAGGATTCTGCTCAACTTTAGTATGTCAATATTTTGCATCGGTAGCATCTCAAGGTTATGGAACTGATTTAAGGAATTTAATTTTTGAAAAAGTTAATAAATTATCTTTAAGAGAAATTGAACTTTTTGGAAAAGGTAATATCTATAATTTAATTTCTAATGACGTTAATAAAATGCAAGTTGCTTTAGCAATGGTTATTAGACTTGTTGTAAGAGCACCTGCTTTAGTTATTGGAAGTTTAATTATGTCGATTATTATTTCTCCAAAAGCAAGTTTAATCTTCCTTGGAGTTACAGTAATTTTATCTTTATTAATTTTATTTATTTTTAAATTCTCTAGTAAACAAATCTTAAAAGTCCAAGAAAAAATGGATAATATTACATCTTTAAATAATGATGATTTAAATGGTATTAGAGTTATTAAAGGATTTAATCATGAAGAATTTGAAATTAATAAATTTAAAAATGTTACAAATCAATATTTTAAAGAGTCTAAAAAGAATACTTTATTAAATGCATTAGTAAATCCTTTAACTTTTTTAGTTATTGATATTGCTTGTGCAGGAGTTGTTTTACTTGGAAAAGTAGAAGTTAGTTCATCAAGTTTATCTACTGGTGATTTAATTTCTTTAATTGCATATTTAAATCAAATTTTACTTGCATTAATTGTTATTTGTAATTTAGTTGTTATTTTTACTCGAGCATTTGCAAGTAAAAAGAGAATTGATAACTTCATTAATACTGAATCATCAATTAAAAATACAGGTAAAGAAATTAAAGAAATTAACGTTAATGATTCAATTATTGAATTTAAGAATGCATCTTTTACATATAATGAAGGTGAAAATAATATTTTAAATGATTTATCATTTGATATTAAAAAAGGTGAAACTGTTGGAATTATTGGATCAACTGGTAGTGGTAAATCTACTTTAATTAAATTACTTTTAAGATTTTTTGATACTACAACTGGTGAAATTTTATATAAAGGTATAAACATCAAAGATTATTCTTTAGATTCTTTAAGAGATGAAATCGCTTTTGTACCTCAAAAAGTATCATTAATTTCAGGAAGCATTAAAGAAAATTTAATGATGGGTAAAAAAGACGCTAGTGAAGATGATATTAAAATTGCTTTAAAAAGAGCAGAAGCTAGTGAATTTGTATCTAATTTACCTTTAAAAGAAGAAACTATCTTAGTAGAAGGTGGTAAAAACTTAAGTGGTGGTCAAAGACAAAGAATTGCAATCGCTAGAGCTTTAATTAAAAATAGTGAAGTAGTAGTTTTAGATGATTCTACAAGTGCTTTAGATTATTTAACTGATAAAAATGTAAGACATAATATTAAAGAAATTAAGGGAGTTACTACAATTATGGTCTCTCAACGTGCAACAAGTTTAATGAATTGTGATAAGATTATTGTTTTAAGCAAAGGAAGAATCGAATCCATTGGTAATAGTGATTATTTACTTGAAAATAGTAAAGTATTTAAAGAGATTTATGAATCTCAAAAGGGGGCTAAATAATTATGTTTAAACTTTTAAAGCCTTATATAAAAAAGAATTTAGGTTCTATTTTACTTGCATTATTTATTGTTATTATTAATGTTGGATCTGTCACTTTAATTCCTTATTTAATTGGAGAAGAAATTGATGAAATTGCTAAATATATTAATGCAGTTTCTCAAAATACTCTTGATTCATTTTCATGGATAAGATTTGAAACATTATTAATCTATATTTTTGTTTTAATTGTTGTTTTAGTAGTTTGTCAGTACATTTTTGAGACATTACTTGGTATATTAAGTGAAAAGATTTCTATGGATTTACGTAATGAAATCTTCTCAAAAATCATCCATTCTAATATTAATTTTGTTGATTCTAATAAACATGGTGATTTAATTTCACTTGTTATTAATGATATTGATAATGTTAATTTAGGTCTTCAAAGTGGATTAAAACAATTCTATCAAGGGGTTATTCAAGTTATTATTACTTTAGTAGTGATGTTTGTAATTAACTGGATTTTAGGATTAGTTGTTATTGTTTTTACTCCTTTTGGATTTTTACTTTCTTATATGGTTGCTAAAAAGAGTAAGAAATATTTTAAAGCACAAGCTAAAATTGTTGGTGAAAATAATGGTATTTTCCTTGAATTTATTAACAATATCGAAACAGTTAAAGCTTTTGAATATGGAGAAACTTTCTATTCAAAATACGAAAAGAAGAATAGCGATTTATATAAAGTAGGTCAAAAAGCTCAATTTATTGGTTCTTTAACAAATCCATCAACTAGATTAATTAATAATTCTATTTATGGAATTGTTGGAACACTTGGTGTTTTACTTGCTATTTTAGCAAAAGATACTAATGGAGTAATTTTAGGTGCTAATGCATCAATTGGTATTGTTTCTACTTTCTTACAATATTCAAATCAATTTGCTAAACCATTCAATGAAATTTCTTCATGTATCAGTGAACTTCAAACTGCAAGTGCAAGTAGTGCAAGACTTTTAAAAATCATTAATTTAGATAAAGAAATTGATGAAGGAAATAAAGAAATTCCTGAAAATATTGAAACTATATCATTTAATCATGTTAAATTTGGATATGAAGAAAATCATATTATATTAAAAGATGTTAATGTTTCTATTAAAAATGGTCAAAAAGTTGCAATTGTTGGACCAACTGGATGTGGAAAAACTACTTTAATTAACCTTTTACTTAGATTCTATGATCCAAATGATGGTTCAATTAAAATTAATGATTTAGATTTAAAAGATATTAGTAAAAATAGTTTAAGAAGTTCATTTGGACTTGTTTTACAAGATTCATGGATTTTTAAAGGGACTGTTTTAGAAAATATCACTTATAATTCAAAAGATAAATCTATTGAAAAAGCAAGAGAAGTTTGCGAAAGAGCAAATTGTTTATCATTTATTGAAAGATTACCTCAAGGATTTGATACTGTAATTAGTGAAGATAGTGGATTAAGTAGTGGTCAAAAACAATTAATTTCTATTGCTCGAGTTATGATGAGTGATCCAAAGATTATTGTTCTTGATGAAGCTACAAGTAATATTGATACAAGAACTGAATCAAAAATCATTAAATCATTAGAAAATTTAACAAAAGGAAGAACTTCATTTGTTATTGCACATAGATTAAATACTATTGTAAATAGTGATTTAATTTTAGTGTTAAAAGATGGAGTTATTTATGAAGCTGGAAATCATGAAGAATTATTAAAGAAAAATGGTTTCTATCATGATTTATTTTATGCTCAATTTGACCATTAATAAATTTGAA
>CAVKAB010000120.1:0-4076 GCA_963653985.1 Bacteroidaceae bacterium | reverse complement strand
TCTTTCGACCTTCTTTTTTAATTCCAACACAAAAACAAAAAATATGTAAAATTGGATGAACAATACAAAAATATAAAAAATCACACCAAAGTCTTCTTAAAAAATTACCTCTTGTATACTTATATTTATCTAATCTTTTATTAATATCTTTCTTAGAAAGAGGTAAGTTTCCAAAATCATCATTAACTTCATCAGTATAATAAAATATTTTTTGTTTATTCTTTTTTGCCTTTAGAATCATTTAATCCCCTTAAAGCTGCTTTGCTTGTAATTTTTCCATCATGAGGAATTTTGTCCCAGCTTGTTCTTTTGTATTTATGGAATAATCCATCAAAGAATGCTAAAACGAAATCTGCAAAGAAAAATAAGAAAGTAAAATATACTTTTAATCTAGTTTTAAATTTAAATTTTAAATAACAATTAGAAATAATAAAAACAACCATTGATACTACAACAAATGGAATATCAAGTAATAAGAAATAAATTATGCAATAAACAAACATTGTTAAAGGAACTAATTGATCTGCAAATTCTTGATAAGGAATCATCATAAATAAACTTGCAATAAAGAAACAAAATGAGAATAAAAAAGCAACAAGTAATAAAACTACCATTGTAATAAGTGGATAAATTGATACATTATATTCAAAAATTGAAGTATTGTATTTATTCTTATCTAATGCTTTATAATCAGGTGTTTTAGTTTTAAATCTTTTTCTATTTTCAAAATATCCCCAAACCCAACGAATGTGTTGCTTGTGAACTGTTTTAAAATCAGTAGGTTGTTCATCATAATATTGAGCAATTGGATAATAATTCATTGGAATATTATGGTAATAACAATAACAAGTTAATTCAACATCTTCAGTCATTCCATTAAAAATCCAACTTCCAATATTATCAATAATATCTTTATCAACATAATATCCAGTACCAGTTAAATCCATTTTTTTAAATAATTTAGATCTACCTTTGGATGTATATTGATTCATAAACGCAAATAAAGTAGCACTACAAGCACTAATCCAATTCTTATTTGAATTAGTAAAATTTCTATAACCCATGCCTACTTTATAACCTTGATTTTTACAATCATTCATCAAGGTAATATAGTGTTTACTTAAAACATTATCTGCATCAATAACAAAGAAAGAATCATATTCTAATCCTTCTTTTTTAATATATTGGTAAGCTTCATCTAAAGCGTATCCTTTTGTTCTTTTACCTACTAAATCCTTACGAATAATAACATTATATCCATATTTTTTTGCAATTTTTACAGTAGGATCAAGTTTTGATTCTACAATTAAATATACATCAAATAATTCTTTTGGATATGATTGATTTTTTAATGATTCTAATAAATTAGTAATAACTTTATCTTCATTTCTAGCAGGTACTAAAATAGCGTATTTATATTTTTTATTACCACGTGGTAAAATTTTATCTCTTTTTAAAGAATTAAAAAAATATGCAATATAATACCATGCTAAAAGTACTAAAATTAAAAGAGCAAGTAATACTGCATATAAAAAATAATTGTGTGCATTTAAAAATTGTTCAACCCATTCATTTCCTGTCATATATGAATATTTTAATATTAAATGACTATATTTTCAACTTTATTTAATGACTTATATTTATATAACTAATACATCTAGTATTAAATACTAAAGTATTATTTTAAGATTTTTTCCATCTCAATTTTTTGAGGTGTTAATCCAATTTTCTTATAGAAATTTAAAGCATTTTTATTATCATACCAAACATTTAAAGTAAGGTTGTAACAGTCAATTTCTTTAGCGTATTTTAAAGTGTGTTCATAAAGTTTAGTACCTATTCCATTGCCTCTAAAATTAGAATCAATACATAAATCATCTATGTATAAAGTTTTATTATGAACAAGTTGATCACTTGTAGGAATATGAATTTCATAGAAGGTGTATCCTACAACTTCATCATCTTCATTAACTGCTACAAATATTCCTTTATCATCACTATTCATAATTTCTCTAACTTCTTCTTTAGTGTATTTAGTAGTTTTTGGAGAAAAAATATCAGGTCTTAAGTCTCTATGTAATTCTTTAACTTCCTTAAGTAATATTTCTACTTTTTCAATATCTTTTTCTTCTGCTTTTCTTATCTTAATTTCCATTTTTTTACCTCTATAATATTTTTGACATCTTTTCTAAAGGAAGTGGTAACTCATCTTCGTATAAAAATTTAATATCTTTTACCTTTGCTTCTTTAACTTCGTCTTTAGATTTAATTTTAACAATATCATTTATTTTAACATTTTTATTATCACATAAGTAATCATAAAGTTTACTTCCTTCATAAAATTCAACACTTACAATCATATAATCATTAGATAAAGTTTTTAAAGTTTGAGGAACATTAATAACTTCATCAAAAGTTAATTTTGCTCCATCGTTTTCTTTATCACCTTCTAATATAACACCTAATTCATGTTCTTTAACTACAATTGCCTCTATTGGACACTTATTAACTAAATCAATAAATTCTAATACATCATAATTTTCAATTTTAATTAAATATTCAATAACTTCTGCTTTTTCAGCAAAATTTAAAGAAGGGATCACATTCATTAAATATTTATGTATTTTATTTGTAATATAAATATGCAAATACCCTTTAACAAAATCTATTTTAATTAAATAACTATCTCTACCATAATATTTTTCTAATGAATTTATTAAATATCCTCCATATTTAATAATTCTTTTATTATTATCGTTTAATTCATCAAGTGATGCTTTTATTCCTAAAGCAACACTTCTATCTCCAGGATATTCTACATTATCTTTTAATCGATCTTTAATAGCACATCTTGCTTTTAAATAATATTTTTTGCTTTTTTCTAGATCTTTTTCAACGTAAATTCCTTTTTTATAAAAATTACCCATTCTTAAAGCAATATCTGGGTATTTAGAAACATGCTCGTCTAAATAATATCCATATACTTTATAATAAAGTGATGATACTAAATTATATGCAGTTTTATAAGATTTAATCGTTCCATATCCATTTAAATAGCAATCTGATAATTTATAAGTAGATTCAAAATATCCTGCTAAATGACCAAGTACAAAATATTGAAATGCTTTATCTTTTTGAGGAATTCCATTATTATTTCTTCCATAATAATAAATATATCCAATTGGACGAGTAACATCCATATCTTCAGTTAATTCAAAATATTTTGTTAAATAATATAAAGATTTAGAATAATCTAATGGGAAATCATATAATCCTTCATAATAATTATATCCTAAACTTCTTAGCGCAATTGGATCATTTAAAGATGCAAGTTTAATTAAATTATCTCTATAAAATTTTAAAATTTCTGGATCAATTTCTAATTCAAAAAAACTTATTTCGTTAATCTCATCTAATAACAATCCAATAGTTTCATTACTATATTTACGATCATCTTTCTTATATTCTCTATTATCTAAAATATCTTTTATAAACCTTTCTATCTTATGTAATTCTTCAAGAGGTTCTTCCTCATTTTCAACATGATAAAGTAATTCTTCAAGCACAAATAAAACTAAATGATTATCGTCATCAAATAAATAATCTTTACGAATATTTTTATCAAAATTATTAACATTCGGAGAATAAATATATTTTTCTTTCTTTTTTAATTCTAATAATAAATTTAACGCTGCTAAATCATTTTCTTCAATATATTCATCTTCAATAATTTTTTTAATTAAAAAAGAAGCATCATCAATAGTAATTTTATAATTGGATAAGAATTTAATAATTACTAATTTATTTTCATCATAAAACATTTCTTTTACATAATCATATCCTTTTAAAAGTAAGTCTTTTAAATCTTTATTATTGATTTCTACTTTTTTAATTTTTTTATATTCTTCTATATTTGTATTCTTATAAAATGGTGATATTTGATATCCTTTAGATAAATATTGATTAACGCTCATAAAATCCTCTTCTTAATATTATAAATCTTAAAGAAATCTTTTTATATACAAAAAAAGTTGAACATTTCTGTTCAACTTATAAATTCTAAATGGTTGCGGGGA
>CAVKAB010000119.1:0-4125 GCA_963653985.1 Bacteroidaceae bacterium | reverse complement strand
AATATGAGTGAAGAAATTAAAAATGAATGTTTAATTGATGAAGAAAGTATCTATGATATTAGTGATTTTTTTAAGATTTTAGGAGATTCTACTAGATTAAAAATACTTTGTGCATTAGATAATAATGAATTAACTGTTTCAGAACTTTCAAGTAAATTAGATATGAATATTAGTGCGGTTTCTCATCAACTTAAGATTTTAAAAGCAAATAAAATTGTTAAGTATAAAAGAAATGGTAAGAATATTTATTATTTATTAGATGATGAACACATTTCACTTTTAATTAACATTGCAAAAACTCATATCGATGAAAAAAGAGGATAGGATTATGGAAAAGATTTATTTAGTAAAAGGTTTAGATTGTGCTAATTGTGCAAGAGAATTTGAAGAAAAAGTTTCTAAAGTTAAAGGTTGTGACTCTGCTGTTATGAATTTTATGAGTTTAAAATTAATCGTTAATAGTGAACTTGATTTAACAGAAGAAATTATTGAAATTGGTAAAAACTTTGAAGATGGTCTTGAAATCAAAAGGATTAAATAATTATGAGTAAAAAAGAAAAATTCGATATTACTCGAATTATAATTGGAATTGTAGTATTAATTCCTTTAATTATTCTAAATATTATTTATGGTGATAAAGAATTAATTAATGGCATTAAATTTGAATTATTAATTACTCTTCCTATTTCATTAATATTATATTTTCTTTTAGCATATGATTTCTTTATTAAAACATTTAAAAATTTTAAGAAAAAGAAATTCTTTGATGAAATTACTTTAACTTTAATTGCTTCTATTGCTGCTTTTGCAACAGGAGAATATGTTGAAGCAGTTGCAGTTTGTTTATTCTTCCAAATTGGAGAAAAATTTGAAGATTACGCTGTTAATAAATCAAGAAATTCTATTAAAGATGTTTTAAATTTAAGAGCAGATAAAGTTACTTTAGTAGATATCTCTACTGGTGTTGAAAAAGAAATTGATCCATATGACGCTAATATTGATGATATTTTTATTGTTAAAAATGGAGAAAGAGTACCTCTTGATGGAAAAGTAATTAAAGGAGAGTCATTTATTGATACTTCTTCTTTAACAGGAGAAAGTATACCTCGTAAAGTTAAAGAAAATGATGATATTTTAAGTGGAGTTATTAATAAAGGTAGTCCTTTATATATTAAAGCTACAAAAGTATTCTATGATTCTACTATTTCTAAAATTATGGATATGGTAGAAAATGCTACTAATACTAAAACTAGTAGTGAGAAATTTATTACTAAATTCTCTAAATATTACACTCCTATCGTTATAATTCTTGCATTTATTGCAGCAATTATCCCTCCTTCAATTATTTCTATTATTAATAAATCAACATCTTTAGAGTTATGGTCTACTTGGATTATGACTGCTGCTAATTTACTTGTTGTTTCTTGTCCTTGTGCATTAGTTTTATCAGTTCCAATGGCTTACTTTGTAGGAATTGGAGAAGCTAGTAAAGTAAAGATGTTAATTAAAGGTAGTGCATACCTTGAAGATTTAAATAAATTAGAAACAGTTATTTTAGATAAAACAGGTACTATTACTAAAGGTAACTTTGTTTTAACTGATATTTATCCTGAAAATAATGTTGATAAGGATGAATTAATTAAACTTGCTAAAGTTGCTGAATCTTATTCTTTACACCCAATTGCTCTTTCAATTCTTTCTTTCCCAAGTGAAGTAAGTTATAAAAAAGAAGATTTAACTAGTGTAGAAGAGATTAGTGGTAAAGGAATTAAAGGAATTTATAATAATAAAACTTTACTTGTAGGAAATACTTCTTTACTTGAATCCGAAAATATTGAATATAAAGAAAATACAGAAGTTGGTACATTAATTTATGTAGCTTACGATAATAAATTCTTAGGATCTTTATTAATTAAAGATGAACTTAAAGAAGATAGTAAGGATGCAATTAAAGATTTCTATAAAAATGGAATAAAAAATGTATACATGTTAACTGGTGATAATTCTAAAATTGCTAATTATGTTGCAAAAGAATGTGAAGTTAATAATGTATGTTCACAACTTCTTCCTTTAGATAAGGTTAATAAAGTTAAAGAAATTGTATCTAAAAAAGACTATAAAAAGAAAGTTGCATTTATTGGAGATGGGGTTAATGACGCTCCAAGTATGACTTTAGTAGATATTGCTATTTCAATGGGTGTAATTGGAAGTGACGCTGCAATTGAAGCTAGTGATATTGTTATTATGGATGATAAATTATCTACTATTAATAAAGGTAAAAAGATCGCTAAAAATACAGTTAGTGTAGTTTATCAAAATATTATCTTTGCGTTAGTTATAAAATTTATCGCAATTATTCTTGCATTTACAAATGTTTTAGGATCATACATGATTTGGGTTTCTATCTTTGCAGATGTTGGAGTTACCTTCCTTTGTGTCTTAAATTCCTTAAGACTTATGTTATTAAGTAAAAAATTAAAATAAATATCCTTTTTAAGAAGAATCCTTATTAATCTAGGGGTTCTTTTTTAATGAATAATAAATACTATTACATCTAGTATTGAAAACTAAAATTATAAAAATATCGATAAATAAAGCATTTTCTTTATTGACTATTAAATTTTAATATCTTATTATTTAAAATGGTTAAACCAAGTAAGGAAAATTAATTCAATGAAGAATTTAAAATATATTTACGCTTTATCTAGTATTTTTGTTTCTTTTTATGTATTTGGATATAATACAAATTTTAATAATGAAGAAAAAGTTAATGATGTCCAAAACGAAGAAGAAATAATAGAAGAAAAAGAATTAAATAAGATAGATAAAAAGGAAGTTATTGAAGCATATAATAACTACTACTCATCTTCTAGATCATTTAAATTATCTAGTGGATCTTTAATTTCGAATAAATATAAAAATCCAGTAAGTTTATCCTTTAAAGGTAATTATGAATTTAATTCTAATTCATTATCATCTTTTACTATTAATTCTACTTATACATATAATTCTATTTCTAAATCATATGATATTAGTTATGGATCTACTTCATATGATGTTATTAATTACAATAATCAAGTATATTTATTTAATAATAATGAAGAATTAAAAGGAATATTATCGTTCCCATCTACCATAGATTCCTCTTTCCCAGTTATTAATGAATCATCTTCTTTTCAATCAATATTTGATAATATCTTAAATTTAAATAAATCAAATATTGATGTTAATTATTATGGATCTGGATATTTATTTTATTCTCAAGATTTTAAAATTATCACAGATAGTGATTTTAATATATCTAAAATAGAATCTCTTAATAATGATGATTTAATCTATACTTTTAATTTTGAAAATATAAAACAATCATCTAATGAAGTATCTAAAATCGATACATCTAGTAAAGATATTATTACTACATTAAAGAACTTGCTTAAAGAATCTTCCTTTGATATTGATATAAATGCTGAAATAAAATCATCTAAAAACATTAAATTTAATGGTAATTTAGTATTCGATTATACTTCTAGTATTTTAAAAAATGATCCATTAATCAGTCTTGATTTAAAAGAATACACTGATAACAATTATTCAAATAATATTAAAGTAAATTATGAAGATAGTAATATCTATTTCTCTTTAGATAACTTATTAAAAGGAAGAATTAATGATTCTACAATTAGTGATATTATTTCAGTTACAAGTGGAATACTCACTGATTCATCTCTAGATTATGATTTAAATAAATCATTAAATGAAATGATGAATACTGAAACTTTTGAATCAATTTTTAATTTAGATTTATCTAGTCTTGATTCTTCATTAATCAGTAATTTAAAAATTAATCATAATTTAATTTCATTTAAATTAGATTCAAAAGCATTTAACTTAAATAATGGATATATTACATTTGAAATTGGATTAAATAACGCTAAAATTAAAACTTTAAAGATTAAAGATTTTAAATATAGCGATAATAAATCATTAAATGTTTCTTTAAATTTTAAAGAAACATCAAAACTTGATGAATTAAACGATAAAGATACATATCCTTCATACGATTCATTATTACCATATTATAAAAATATATTAAAGATTGTGAATAATTCTTCATTTGGAGGTAGT
>CAVKAB010000118.1:0-4137 GCA_963653985.1 Bacteroidaceae bacterium | reverse complement strand
AATATATTTTAGGAGAAACAAATGAATATAGCAGTTTATCTTGGATCTAGTTTTGGAAATGATCCAATATTTAAAGAAAAAATAATTGAACTCGGTAATTGGATTGGTAAAAATAACCATACTTTAATCTATGGAGGAAGCAAAAGTGGTTTAATGGGATTAATTGCAAAATCTACTCTAGAAAGTGGAGGAAATGCAATCGGGGTAGAAACTACTTTCTTTATGGAAGATAAAGTTAATTATGAAGGATTAACTAAACTTTATGTAACAAGTACTATGGCAGAAAGAAAAACTAAAATGATCGAACTCTCTCAAGTTTTTATTGCGTTTCCAGGAGGCACTGGAACTTTAGAAGAAATCTCTGAAATTATGTGTAAAGAAGGAATTAATCATCTAAACTGTCCTTGTATTATCTATAATTTAAATGGATATTATAATCCTTTAAAAGAATTATTAGATAATATGTTAAAGTATGAATTCTCTACTAATGAGAAATTTAAAAATATCCATTTTGTTAATGATCTCCATGAAATAGAAGGTATTATTAATGATTTTAAGAAAGAACAAGAAAAATAGCTTGTTTTTTAAGAAATATTTCTAGTCGACAAAAAGTCTATACTAGAAATTTTGTCGAGCGATATTGAAATATATAACAAGAAATATTAAAATATAGTCGATAAAATATCTAGTATAGAGAAAAAATCGAGTGGAGTTTAATTATGGAATTTAAAAGAGATAAATATTTAAATGAACTTATTGATAAGAAAAATAATTCTTTAATAAAAGTTATTACAGGTGCAAGAAGAAGTGGTAAATCATATTTGCTAAATAATATTTTTTATAGAAAATTAATATCATTAGGAATTAAAGAAGAAAATATCATAAGATTTTCGTTTGATAATGATGAACATATTGATTTACTTGATAAATATTTCAAAGAAGAACCTACTAAAATTAAAGAAAAAGATGACTATTATACAGTTAATTCAAAAAAATTTAGAGCTTATATCAAGGATTTAACAAATGACAATGATGAATTTTATTTGTTACTTGATGAAATCCAAATCTTGGATTCTTTTGTTGGAACGTTAAATGGATTTTTAACTCATGAAAATTTTGATGTTTATGTAACTGGTAGTAATTCTCAATTATTATCTTCTGAAATTGAAACTAAATTTAGAGGTAGAAAATCTTCAATTCATGTTTTACCACTTTCGTTTTATGAATTTAAAACTGCTTATGAAATGAGTGATAATGAAGCATGGAATAAATATTTAGTAACTGGAGGAATTCCAATTGTATATAAACAAAGTGAAGACGATAGATACAAATATTTAGAGGAACTTTCTTATGAAGTTTATTTAAAAGATATTATTGGAAGAAAACATGTCAAAGATGAAGATACGTTAAAGGAACTAATAGGATTTTTAGGTTCTTCAATTGGATCTTTAGTAAGTCCAACTAAATTAGAAAAAGCATTTAAAAGTATCAAAAATGTTAGTGTTACTAATGATACGATCAATAATTATATAAATCATTTTGAAGATTCTTTCGTTTGTAAAAAAGCTTTAAGATATAATATCAAAGGAAAAGGCTATATTGATACGCCTTATAAAGTCTATTTTGAAGATATTGGAGTTAGAAATGCTTTAACACATTTTAATCAAATTGAAGAAACACATTTAATGGAAAATATAATTTATAACGAATTAAGATATCGTAATTTTGATGTTAGTGTTGGAGAAATAGAAGTTTACGAAGTAAGTGATGAAATTGGTGAAAATGGGAATAAAAAATATAATAAAAAGAAGATAGAAGTTGATTTTGTTGCTACTAAAAAGGATCAAAAATATTATATTCAATCATGTTTAAACCTTAATGATGAAGAAACTTTAAAAAGAGAGAAAAGAAGTTTATTAGCAATTAACGATAATTTTAAAAAAATTATTGTAACTAAAGATGGATTAAATGTAAGGAGAGATGAATCTGGAATTGTAATAATTGATATATTTGATTTTTTAATGAATTTTGATTCATTAGATTATTAATATGATAAAATTATTATATTTTTAATGTATAATATCAATATATGGAGCAATTTTAATGGAAAAAAACTTTTTTGATTATTATAGTTATTCTTTTTTTAATCCATTTTCTAATAATCGAGCTAGAATAAATTATAGTTTACTTCAATTAATAAATAATAAAATGAGTTTAAATAATCTCCAAGTTACAAAAGATGAAATAAGTGATTGGATAGTAGATTATTTAAAAGATAATGATATAGAAATATTTAATGATGATGAATCTAAAGTTACTGACTTTAGATCTTTTGCGTATGATAAAATTCGTTATTTTATTGCATCTAAATGGTTGATTGAAGAATTTGAAGGTATTAAAACAACTTATCAAATGGATGAAGGTGCAATCCAAATATTAAATGTAATGCAAAATATCATGAATGAAGAATCTAAACCTTTAGAATTTTCAGGATTTGTATATTCAATTTTTTCTTTACTTAAAAATTTTGATTATGATCATAGCACACAAATGATAGAACAAATATATGATAGATCAAAGACACTAAATACCATGTTAAGAGGATTAAATGTTAGTATTAAAAAATATTTAACTAAATTAATCAAAGAAAATGAAACTAAACCAAAAGAAATTTTAAATACAATTTATTTTGAATATCAAAAGAAAGTTGTTTTAAAAGCATTTAAAAATTTTAGAGAATCAGATAACCCTTCAAAATATAAAAATAAGATATTAAGTAAAATAGATGAACTTAATGAACCTAAAAATTTTAATAAATTAATTGATAAATATATTGAAGTAAAATGTGATAATATTAAAAATGAAGACACGACTCAAGAAGCTACTAATTTTTATAATGAAGCATTTGATTATTTAAGAAACCAATTTGAAGAAATTGAAGGATATATTGAAATGCTTAATCATAAAAATTCTAATTATTTAAGAACTGCTCAATCACGTGTTACTTTCCTTTTAAATGAAGATACTGATGTTGAAGGAAGAATTACTAATTCTTTAAAAGGTATTGAAAAAATGGATGAAGATTTCTTTGAAGATTCTATTTTTGATTTATATTCTAATGGTAATTTAGATGAGTATTCTTTATATAATCCAATGAACAAAAGATCAAAAATCCATCCTAAAGAGATTGAAGATATTAAAGAATATGATGTAAGTGAAATTAATGATTATTTTGATAAGATGTTAAAAGAAAATGACTTATCAGTATCAAAAATTAATGAATTTGTAGATGATAACTTAAAAGATAAAAATGAATTATTAGTAAGTGAATTTGAAGTTAATGAATTTATTGATTTATTAAAAATATTGTGTATTTCTATTTATTCTGAAAATAGTGCTACTATCTATAAAATAGAAAATATAAATCAAAAATTTAATAAATTAGGATACCAAATGGATGATTTTAAGGTAAAAAGGAGAAAATAAATGGGAAGTGAAAGTAAGAATTTAGCAAGTAATAACTTCAATACAAAATATCAAGAATTAAATGATTCAAAGAAAAATAATTTCTCTAGATTATGCAATAAACTTTTAAATGAAAATTTTATTTATTTTACTGAAAATAATCCAAGTGACCGTAATGATTACTATTCTATTTTAGAATTAAAAGATGTAATTGAAGATTATTTTAAACTTATTGATTTTGAATTAATTAATGTAGATACTTATAAGATATTTTATTTAAAAACTACTCAAGATAGAAATAGAATAAGACTTAAGAAATTTGAAACAGTCATTCTTTTAATATTACGTCTTTTATATCATAAAGGTAGATTAAATGTTAATTTAAGTAGTGATATGAAAACTACTGTTTTAGAATTAACTCAAGAAATTAATAAAACTGGAATCTTTAAAAATAATTATAATAAAACTGATTTTATTAATGCGTTAAAACAACTTAAAAGATATAAACTTATTTATTTTTCTTTTACTGAATTAGATGATGATAATGTTATTTTAATTTATCCTACTATTTTATATGTTGTAACAATTGATGATATTGATTTATTAAATGAGAAAATTAGTAAATATAAAGCATCAAAAGGAGATGAAGAAGATGAAATTAGTGAAGATTAA
>CAVKAB010000117.1:0-4145 GCA_963653985.1 Bacteroidaceae bacterium | reverse complement strand
TAGTAAATATAAAGCATCAAAAGGAGATGAAGAAGATGAAATTAGTGAAGATTAAGCTTATCAATTGGCATATTTTTCAAAATCACACTATCGAATTAAATGGTAATACTTTGATTACTGGAGAAAATGGATGTGGTAAATCCACTTTAATGGACGCAATATATTTTGTTTTATCAGGAGGAGATAGTAATCATTTCAATAAAGCTGCTAATGACGGAGGTCAAAGAACTCTTGAAACTTATGTTAGAGGGAAATTAGGAGGCGAAAAGAATCCATTTTTAAGAAGTGAAAGTGAAATTATTAGTTATGTTATTTTAGAATTTAAAGATGAAAAAGATGAATCTTTAGTTTTAGGAAGCGAAATTGAATCATTTTCAATAAATGGTACAATAAAAACACATTTTTTTGTTATTAATGATTATAAAATAAATGATGATGATTTTATTAAAGATAAAAAACCAATATCTTTTAGAGAATTAAAATATAATTTTAAGGATTCTAGATATTCTTTGACAGAACTTGATGATTCTTATAAAAACAGAAGAACCAAAATCGGAAGAGATGTTTTTAAAATTACTGATTATACAAGATTCTTTGAACTTCTTAAAAAAGCAATATCATTTCATCCAATTGGTGAGGTTTCTACCTTTGTTAATGAATTCTTACTTGAAGAAGATAATATTAATTTAGATTCTTTGAGGGATGAAATTAGATCATATCAAGAGTTACATAAAACAATTTTAAAAGAAGAAGAGAAGATTAATTTTTTAGAAACATTTATTGAAAAAGCAGAAAAATATCAAGAAAATGAAGAAAAAGTTAAATATTTAAAGGTATTACAAAAAGAATATTCTATTTTAAAATCTGAAGAGGAAAGATCCAAACAAACAATTAATTTAAATAATAACGAAAATGAATATAAAAATTTAGAAAACGAATATTCTAGACTTGAAACAAGAGAACAAGAATTAAATAAAGAATTATCTCAACTTGAAAATAATGAGGAATATAAAGCATTACTTGAAAAGAAAAACAGATTAAACGAAAAAGAAATTGAATTAAAAGTTAAAAATAATGAATTAAATGATTTTTCTTCATTAATTAAAAAAGAACAAGAAATCATTAATTCTTTAGGGTTTTCTTATAGAATAAAGAACGATTTTAATTCTAAAGATTATAACGCTTTAAGAATACATTCCCAAAAATATAAAGAAGAATTATATATAAAAGAAGATTCTTTAATTAATGAAAGAGCAACCAACAATGTAGAATCTAATAATTTAAAAGAAACGAAAAAGAATTCTTGTAAAGAATTAGATGATCTTAAAAAAGGCATTAATAATTATCCAGAAGATGTTATTAATTTAATCGAACTTGCTAAAAATGCGATTAGGGAAGCTAACCCAAGAGAAAATAACATTATTATCCGCCCATTTTGTGAATATATTGAAATATTAAATAAAGAATGGAGCAATGCATTAGAAGGATATTTAAATACTCAAAGATTTAATATTATTGTAGATCCAAAATATTATGACATAGTATCTAAAGCATTCAATAAAGAAAGATTAAATAAAAAAGTATATCTTTCAGGTATTGTTAATGTAAATAAAATTCCAGAAAAAGAAATTATTTCTAATTCAATGATGAATAATTTAGAAATTAAGAATGAATATGCTTATAAATATGCTAGATATTTACTTGGAGATTTAGCATGTTGTAATGATGTCTTAGAACTTAAAAACTATAAATCATCGATTACAAAAGAAGTTATGATTTATAAAAATTATGTTTTAAAAGCGTGTAATCCTAAAATATATGAAAAACCATTTATTGGAAGAGACTCTATTAAAGTTAGAATTAATAATTTAGAAAATTATATTAAGGAATTAGATTTAAAAATTGAATGTGTTGAATCTAAAATTAATGAAATTTCAAAAGTTTTAATATTAATTAAGGAATCTCAAGTAGAAAAAATCTTAAATACTTCTAATTTATGGAATGAAATTGATATTTTGAATAATGATATTAATTCTTTGAAAGAAGAAATTAAAAGAGATGAAGACTTGAATGGATTATTTGGAATTTCAGAAAAGATTAGAAATTGTGAAATAAATATTAAAGAAACAAAAGATGCACTTAAAAATATTAAAAATAATCAAGGTATTAATAGAATTAATTATGGTAAGATCCAAGAAAATTTAAATTCTATTAATAATTCTTTAAATTTCTTAAAAGAAGAAAAGGAGAATTTAAAGAAGGGATTAGATGATGAAATTTATAAAATTAAATTTAATGAATATTTGTTAAATAATAAATTAGACATTAATAAAATTAATCAAAATTTTGAAAGTTTCCAAAAATACAATAATTCAGTTAGAAGTGATTTAATCAATAAAATGAGTGAATATTCTAAACATTATAAAGGATCTTTAACTGCAATAATTGAAAACTTAAGTGACTATATCAATGAATACTATACAGTTAAAAATTTAAATATTGTTGAATATAAAGAAGCTGCAGATAACGCATTTAAAGTAGCAGAAAAATCTTTTAAAGAAGATTTTATTTCTAAACTTAAAGAAAAGATTGAAAAATCTCAAAAAACTTTAAACAAAATTAATAAAAATCTTGCATTACATCCATTTGGTAACGATGAAGAAAGATATAAATTCTATTATGAACCTACTAAAAACAGTGAATTCTATAATTATTATAGAATTATTATGAGTGGTAAAATGATGGAATCTACTGATCTATTCACTGAAACTTTAGATGAAAAAGAAAGATCATACATGAATGATTTATTTAATAAAATCTCAATGGAAACAAGCAGTACAGAAGAAGAAATCTTATTAAGTAAATATTTAGATTATAGAAACTATATGAATTACGATATTAAAATTACTAATAAATATGGAGAAGAATCTTATTTTTCTAAAATTAGTAAAGAAAAAAGTGGAGGAGAAACTCAAACTCCATTCTATATTGTAATTGCGTCTTGTTTTGATGAATTAATGAATAATGGATCTAAAGAATTATCAACATGCGTTGTAGTATTTGATGAAGCATTTAACAATATGGATGAAGGAAGAATTAAATCTTTAATGGAATTTTATAAAGAATTAAATATTGAATTAATCATTATTGTTCCTTCAAATCGTATTAGTTCAATTGCACCATACATGGATACTTGTATTGGAATTTATAAAAAGAATAACTATCCATTTGTACAATCTTTAAATAAGGAAAAAATAAATGACTAGTTTTGAAAAAGATTTATTAAATGAACTTTTAGATACTTATGAAAATTCTAAGTTATCTAAAGGTGGTACTAAAATAAATAGAAAAATAAAGCTTGATACTAAAAATAAATCATTAAAATCATATACTAAAAATGATTCTTTTAAGTATGTAGATGAAAATAATAAAATAATTCAAAAACTTGAAGATTTAGGATTTATCAATGCAACTTACGATAATGAAACTTTTAAATATCTAACATTAAACTTGGATAATGTTGATAAAATTTATGTCTATTTAAAGAGAAATAAACCAAGTGAGGAATTAGAAAATATAAAAGAAGTTATTAATAAATATAAATTTAATAATTTTGTAGATGTTTTTTTAAACGATTGCTTAAACAAAATAAATGAAAAATATGACTATCCTAAAACATATTTTAAAGATTCAAATGAATTAGGTTTAATTTTAAAATCATTTAAAGGAATATTTTCATTAAGTGATGAAATTAAAGAAAGAGATTTTTCAGTTAAATATTTAGGAGATTCAAAGATATTTTCATCTATTAAAAACAAAATAATTAGAATTATTAAAGATTATGATCCTTGTGGATATACTGAAGATGATGATGTTTTATCAAATTTTAATATTGTTAAAAATTCATCATATGTATTAATTAAAAATAACTTAAAATTTAAAATTAATAATCAAATTATTGATTTAAATAATTTAAATTATGAATTTTCATTATCGGATTCAATGATTAAAGATATGGAAATTTTAGATATTAAATGCCAAAAGATTATAACTGTTGAAAATTTAACATCATTTTATTCTTTTGATGATGACAATTATCTTGTTATATATCTAGCAGGATTCCATAATCACACTAAACAAGAACT
>CAVKAB010000116.1:0-4225 GCA_963653985.1 Bacteroidaceae bacterium | reverse complement strand
CCTCTTTCTAATACTGCAGTCGTAACTAAATAAAAATATTTATTATTTCTAAAATCATTAATTATTTGATTTCTAAAAATTGATTTGCTATTAACTACATTCCCATTTTTAACAAATAATTTAAGTATATTAAAAAATGCAATTGACATATCAATCGTTGGCAAAAACACTAGAACTTTTTTATTTTCTTTTTTATATCTATTAAGAGCATCTACAACGTAAGGGATTCGAAGAAACTCTGGAATAATTTTAATTTGGGGAACTGGAAGAGGATGTCGATGAAATCTAGTAAATAAAGTTAATATAGAATCGTTATTCTTTTTAAAAATATTAAGAACACGATCAGAAGGCGTTGCGGACATCATTATATAATTACCTTTAATACTTCTTTTAAAAATATTTTCTAATACTTCATTATCTTTAAAAGGAAAGGCATCAATTTCATCTAAAATCAATAAATCAAACTCTTTATTAAACCTATAAAGTTGATGAGTTGTTAAAACAGTAATATCTCCATATAAATCTTTATTATGTCCTCCATATAAACTGATAACTTTATTTTGAATAAATGTGTTTTTTAATCTATCAGCAAGTTCAATTACAACATCTTTTCTTGGAATTGCAAATCCTACTTTTAAATTTCTTTTTAAAGAATATTCAATAACACCAAAAACAAGTTCAGTTTTTCCAGCACCACAAACTGCATAAATCAAAGTATTTTTGTTATTTTTAAGGTTTTCTATTAATTTAGAAGATATTTCTTTTTGATCTTTACTTAACTCATATTTAATAAAAGATTTATAGTGCTTAACATTTTTATTATCATTTTCATCATAATTTTCTCCACAAAACTCGATGCATTTTCGACAATAAGGCTTATTATTTAAATAACCTATAAATCTTTCATCATTATTTCCACAAAGTGGACAAATAAATTTATCTATCTATTAATCACCTCCTTATATATCAAGAAGTAATTAAATTTAAAAATTATTCAAAAAATGATTCTTTTTCAGAACCATTTTAAATTTTATTTTGCATAAATTTTTATTTTGTTTGAACAAGCTTTTTCATCTTGAAGAGTTAAATTTGAAAGTTTAATTCCAAATTCAATTCCTTCTTTTAATGATTTATTTTCGTTTAATTTATCAATAATTCCTGAAAATAAAGCATCTCCACATCCTGTTGTATTGATAAAATTGTCCACTTTTTCTATCTTAATTTCACCTTTTGTTCCTTTTTCTAAATATAAAATAGAATCGCTTCCTCTTGAAATGACGGCATTTTTAATTCCTAAAGATAAAAATTTATCTAATAATTCATCTTTAGTTAAATCATCCTTCCCTACTATTTCATACGCTTCATAAATATTACATTTTATTAAATAAGATTTATCCAATAAATCTAAAAATTTTCTTACTTTCGCTCTTGATATTGCTTCAAAACATATCTTTTTAGAAGGAAATAAATTATATAAATCATGAATAAATTTTTCATTTAAATTACTATCTAAAAAAATATATTCAGATTCATTGAATTTATCCATGTGTCTTTTAATAAAATCAATATTTAAATCATCAATAACTCGATTATCACAAATAGCATTAATCATATCATGATCAAAATCATTGATTGCAATATATTTACTTGTAGGATAATTTGATTTTGGAAAATAAGTTTCAACATTTAAATTATTAAGTTCATTAATAATGATTTTTCCAAATTCATCGTCTCCAATTGCTGTAAAAAATATGCATTTATTATTCAAAGTAGCTAAATTTTGGCAGACATTTCTCATAACTCCACCACTAGAAACACTAATTGAACCAATATTAGATGTTTTTGGAATTAACTTTTCATCACTTGTAGCAATAAAATCCATATTGCTACCTCCAAGAAGAATAATTTTTTTCATATCTATTTATTTATACCATTAAAATCTTCAAATTCTGTAATTGTATCTACTCTTACTTTATGTCTTTCTCCTAAAAAAGAAGCATTAATAAAAATATCTACTCTTTTTTCAACTTCTTCATAAGTTGCAAAATGTGCACCAAATGAGATCATATTACAATCATTATGTTCTCTAATTAAATGAGCAACTTCATCATTGTAACCAATTCCACATCGAACACCTTTAACTTTATTTGCAGCAATTGAAACACCTTCACCACTATTACAAATTAAAATACCTAAATCACACTCTTTATTAGATACTTTTTGGGCAGCTTCTAATGCAAAATAAGCATAATTACAACTTTCTTTTGAAAAAGTCCCAACATCAACAACATTAATTCCTAAAGAAAGTAAATGATTTCTTAATTTTTCTTTATATTCATATCCACCATGATCAGATCCAAGAACAATTTTCATTATTTAATAGCCTCCTCAATATCTTTAAATTTAATATTTCCTTCTCTTAATAAAATTATTTTATCACCATCAACTTTAATTACAGTAGATGGAACATTACTTATAGAATTTCCCTTAACAATTGCTTTTATTTTATCATGAAAATAATTATCTGCTTCTTTATCATTAATTGCAGGTTTTAAATCACTAGGATTACAAGATGGTACAAATAATGGTTCATTAACCTTACTTATTAATTTTAAAATAAAATCATCTTTTGGCATTCTTATTCCAATAAATCCAGAATTAAGTGAATAATATTCAGGAATATTCTTTTTAGCTTTCATGATAATTGTTAATTCTCCTGGTAAAAATTTTTCAATTATTTTTCTTGAAACTTCATTAATTTCAACAATATTTTCTACCATTTTCAAATCACTAATCATTAAAGTAAATGGTTTATCTGGTCTTCTATTTTTAACTTTTACTAATTTTAAAAAACAATCTTCTGAAGACGTTTTAACACCCAATCCAAAAACAGTTTCAGTAGGGAAAGCAATAACTTCACCTTCCTTTAAATAATTAACAGCTTTATTTAAGCCTATTTCATCTTTATTTAATAATTCCATATTTACTAAAATCCTTTATATATAATTAAAAATCTAGTTTTTTCATAATAATCTTTACTAAAAAAATAATAAGTGCCTATTTTAAAATATTTTTTAATCAATTCAGTTAACTTTTCTTCTTGATCATAATTAATCTCAAACCCTAATAAAGCCTTATCTGTAGTTATTTCATTATGTTTTTTGAATATTTCTTCATAAAAATATGTTCCATCTTTCGAATAAATCGCATTCATTGGTTCATTATTTTTAACAATATCTTCTATATCATCAATATTTTCAACATAAGGGGGATTCGATATTAAAACATCTAATTTGATATTTTTTTCAATTAACGGATCAACTATATTACCCTCCATTAAATTAATATCTAAATTTAAAGATTTTGAATTTTCTTTTGCAATTTCTAAAGCACTTTTTGAAATATCTGTACAATAAACATTAGAAGAAGGATAACTTTTTTTAAAATATAATCCAATACATCCACTACCAGTGCAAATATCTCCAATATTATCATGTTTTAATTTATTTTTATTAATAAAAAGTTCAATATTCTTACATAATTCACTAGTTTCAGATCTTGGTATTAATACATTATTATTAACTTTTATTTTCATATCTAAAAAGAAGGTGAACCCTAAAACATATTGTAGAGGTACACCTTCTTCTATTCTTTTGGAAAGTTCTAAAAATTTATCATAATCTTTAATATTGTTATCAAAATTAATAACTAATTCAGAAAAATCTTTAAATCCATTACAAAAAATTAATAATTCAGAAATTATTGTATTATTAAAAAATTCTTTATCTTTATATTGAAAATATATTTCTCGATTAGAGATTTCCATTTTGAGAACCTTTAATTAATTGTTCTTGCTCATAGTTTGCTAAAGCTTCAACAATAGAATCGATTTCTCCATTCATAACTCTATCAAGTTGTTGAATAGTATACCCAATTCTATGATCTGTAACTCTATTTTGTGGATAATTATAAGTTCTAATCTTTTCGTTTCTATCTCCACTTCCAATTTTACTTCTAAAAGAAGCTTCTTTTTCTTGTTTCTTTTCTTCTTCTAATTGAGCAAGTTTACTTGCGAGCATTTGCATACAAATTTCATGGTTTTGAATTTGACTCTTTTCTGTTTGACAAGAAACAACAATACCTGTAGGAAGGTGAGTAATTCTAACTGCAGATTCAGTTTTATTAACGTTTTGTCCACCAGCACCTTGAGATCTATAACGATCAA
>CAVKAB010000115.1:0-4257 GCA_963653985.1 Bacteroidaceae bacterium | reverse complement strand
CACTAAATAAACTTAATACTAATAAAAATTTCTTTTTCATAAAATATGACCTCCACTTCTTTTATTGATTATATTTTATGAATCTATCCTTAAAAACTTCTTAAAAAAATGAAGAATTTTAATAAAAATATTTGGTTTCTCTTTCAAAAGTTATAACTATATAAACTCCTAAATATGTCTAATAAGTAGTTGAAACTACTCTCCATCCATTTATTGCCATCTTATTCATTGTTTCTTCAGCTTGTTCACAATTTCCAACTTTTATAACTTTATATTCAAACAAAATAATCTCCATTTCTAATCTTTAAAACTTCTATTAATTTCAAAACAAGCAGTTTCGTAATCAATATCGCCATTTGCATACAAATGAATAATATTTTTAAGTTTAGGTGATATTTCTTTACCTCCTGTTGCATTAATAGCAAAAGCTAATTCTACTTCTTTTTTAATGCTTGATGTTAATCTAACATGTGATGTTTCTGTTTTTGTATCATTCATATTTTTTTCTTTTAAATAATTGTATCACTTTTGGTATACATTTTTATATTAATAAGTTTAATCGTTATCATTTTATTTAATTAGAAGTTTAAAAAAATGTTAAAAGCCTTAAATTTAACAACCTTTATAATCAAATTTTAAAAACTTTAATGTATTTTATCATTCATAATGAGACCACATTGAATGAACAACAATAAGGTGATTTTGAGAATCAACTTTATAAACTAATCGATGTTGAATATTTATTCTTCTCGAATAATATCCATCCAAATCTCCAACAAGTTTTTCATAAGATGGAGGGTTTTTAAAAGGATTCTCAGAAAGTAAAATTAATAAAGTTTTAGCTTTCTTTTCTAGTCCAGAAGCCTTTAACTTCAACTTGTCTTTTTCAGCATTTTTAGTAAAAAAGATTTCCCGCATCTACCATTCCTCTTTTGGATCAAATTTTTTCATTTTTGACACATCTTCATTTTCGCCTTCTTTAATTTTAGAAACAAGTCCGGGTTGTGACATTAAATAAACTGTTTCTAAAAGTGCATTATAATCTTCTTCACTAATTAAAATAGCGTTTCCACTCTTTGTAGTCACTTGGATTGGTTCATTATATTTAATAACAGAATCTATTGTACTAAATAAATTCTTTCAAAGTTCAGTAATATTAGTAGACATCATGTAAATTTTTCTCTTTTTTAATTATGTAAAATTATGTACAAAAAGTACATAAAAATCATAATTTTATCAAACCTCAACAATTAGAACGTCTTCTTTTCCAGCAGGTAATTCTGAAATAATTTTACCATCTTGAAATAAAGCTGCACCTCCATGTGCAATTTCATTATCATCCATATCAAGACAATAAGAATTTACATAAAGAACAGTATTGCTTATTTTAGATGCCTGTTTTGCATATTCAAATTTAATTGAAGCATTCCATTCTTTATAGTTGAAATCTGTATAAACGGGCCACAAAACAATATTCACATTTAACTTTTTTACTGATTTACAGTTATCTTCATGCCAAAAATCTCCACAAAGTCCAACAGAAAAAGTTTTCCCTAAGAAATTGAACTTTGGAAATTCCTTTCCTTCACAATAATGATTATCAGAAATCTCCTCTTTCCAACCTATAGAAACTCTTTTAAAATTAGAAATTATCTTTCCATCTTTATCAATTGTAATCTGACTACTATATAGTTTATCTTCCTTTTTTTCAATATATCCAAATGATACCGCTACATTATTTTCTTTTGCACATTTTCTTATTTCAGTAATAATTTCATGAGATTCACTAATCGCTATATCTTTATCCAATTCATATTCCCAAGTTAAGCATTGAAACCCTTGTAAAAAAGTTTCTCCAAAAACAATAAGATCTACTCCTTCTTTATTGTCCTTAATGGCATTTATAATTTTATTTTTATTATAAACAATATCATTTGTAATAAATCCTATAGCTTCTAATGCAATTTTCATTACTTATCTCCTAATTTTAAAGCTTTCTTTTAAAATATAACATTTTTATTGTTTATTAGATATATAAAGTAATGATTTTATTGAATAAAATATATTCTATAAAATTCTAATAAATATAACTTTATTATTAAAAATTGATATAAAAAAAGTTCGATATCAAAGTATCGAACATAATTTATTAATTGGTAGTCTGTACGGGATTCGAACCCGTGAATGTTGCCTTGAGAGGGCAATGAGTTAAGCCACTTCTCCAACAGACCATTTATAAGCGTTTAATTAAAAACGCTTAATTATTTTATAAAATATTTAAAATATAATCAATTCTATTTGTAACTTCTTCTTTAGTTAAAATCTTCATGATTGAGAATAAGTTTGGAGTAACTTTTCTTGATGATACAACAATTCTTAAAATTTCACATGCATCATTCATATTTCCAATAAATGCAGTTGGATTTTCTTTAAATGCTTTAGAATCAGTTGCAAAATTGAATTTACTACCTGCTTCTTTAACTCCTGTATACCAAGTATTTTCATCTGCATCTAAATAGATATGATTTTTATATTCATTTAAGAATTCTTTAATAACTTCTTTTGAGATATTTGGATTAAATTCTAAGTTATTTTCATTAATTAATGCTTTATATTCATCATTATCAAAGAATTTAATAACTTCATAAATATCACTATATTTAGCGTAATCCTTTCTTGGATTCTTCTTTTCTCTTTCAATATTTAAAATATCAATATATTTATCATTGTTTTTATTAATGAAATTTAATAATTTTTCATCATATTTTTTAGCGTATTCTAATGATTTTTCATAAATTTCTTCTTTAGTCATTTTAGAAAGAATTTCTTTACCATAGAAATTTAATTTTTCAATATCAAAGAGTGCTCCATCTAAAGACATTTTCTTTAAATTAAATTTGAAATGATCTAAATTGTAATCTTTAGATTGAACGATAAAATCTTCATAATTACTATTTGCAATAGTCATTAAATATACAAGTAAAGATTGTGGTTCATAACCTTTTTCTAAGAAGTAATCAACACTTGCTTCTGGATCTTTTCTCTTTGATAATTTTCTTCTTTTACCTTCATCCATTTTCATAATAACTGGTAAATGAGCGTATTTTGGAGTTTTAAAATGAAGTGCACTAAAAAGTTCAATATGTAATGGAAGAGATGGTAACCATTCTTCTCCACGAGTAACTAAATTAGTATGCATAAAATGATCATCACAAGCATGTGCAAAATGGTAGGTTGGTAAACCATCACTTTTTAAAATAACAATATCTTGATCATTTTGAGTTAATTCTAAATCTCCTCTAATTTCATCATGAACTTTGATTTTATTTGCGTGATTTCCTCTGCTTTTAAATCTTATAACATATGGATCACCATTTTTAATACGGTTATATGCTTCTTCAATACTTAAATTTCTATAAATTGCGTATTCTCCATAATAACCAGTAATTTCTTTATTAGCGGTTTGTTTTTCTCTTAAAGTATTAAGTTCTTCTTCACTTGCAAAACATGGATATGCTAAATCATGAATAATCATATCTTTAATGACTGTTCTATAAATCATCTTTCTTTCTGATTGTTTGTATGGTCCATAGATTCCAGTTTCGTCTTTTCCATTATATCCTTCATTTGCAATGATATTGAATTTAGAAAGTTGGTCAACGAGTTTTTCACCACTTCCTTCAATTTCTCTTTTAGTATCAGTATCTTCAAGTCTTAAATAGAAAACACCTTCTGTATCTTTTGCAATTTTAGATGCAACTAATGCTGTAAATAAACTACCTGTGTGTAAAAATCCAGTTGGAGATGGAGCAAAACGAGTAACTTTTGCGCCTTCTTTTAAGCTTCTTTCTGGATATCTTTTTTCTAAATCTTCGAGGGTTTCAGTAACGTCACTGAATATTAAATTTGCTAAATCTTCTCTTGTTAACATTTTTCAATTTCCTTTAAAAATAATACTTGATATTTATACAACTTTTTTATATAATATTCAAGCATTAAGGAAATGCAGGTGTAGTTCAATGGTAGAACGTAACCTTGCCAAGGTTAATACGCGGGTTCGATTCCCGTCACTTGCTCCATTTAGAAGTATTGACACATATTAATATGTGTTTTTTTATTAAAAATTTCCTTAGTATATAAGAAAAAAATATAAGTTCTTATTGATATTTATTTTTCTATCTTATATAATTTACAAGCATTGAAAAAATGCAGGTGTAGTTCAATGGTAGAACGTAACCTTGCCAAGGTTAATACGCG
>CAVKAB010000114.1:0-4261 GCA_963653985.1 Bacteroidaceae bacterium | reverse complement strand
CTTTTTTCTTTCTAATAAAACTTTATTTAATATTATTTTAATTGAGAATATATATAAAAATAAGTATAATTTTAAGGTATTTAGGAAGGTATAACATGAGTGAAATAAATGATAAATTAGTTAATTTAATTAAAGAAGCATTAAAAAATAAATTTAATTTAGAAAATAAAGATAATTTAATTATGATTGAAACTCCAAAAGAAAAGAAATTTGGAGATTATTCTACAAATATTGCAATGCGTCTTGCAAAAGAATTACATGATAATCCATTTAATATTGCAACTTCATTAAAAGAAGAATTAGAAAAAGATGAATTGGTAAAACAAGTTGATGTTATTAGACCTGGATTTATTAATTTCTTTATTAAAGAAGATTCTTTAAGTAAAGTTATTAAAACTGTTATTGAACAAGATGAAAACTTTGGGAGAAGTGATTTAAATAAAGGCAAAAACGTCATGGTTGAATATGTTAGTGCTAATCCAACTGGGGACTTACATTTAGGACACGCTCGTGGTGCTGCTTATGGAGATTCTTTAACAAGAATTTTATCATTTTCAGGATATGATGTTTTACGTGAATATTACGTTAATGATGCGGGTAATCAAATTGCAGTTTTAGCAAATTCATTATTTGAAAGATACAAAGAAGCATTAGGATTACCATTTGATTTAGAAAAGATTGGATATCAAGGAAAAGACGTTAAGATTTTAGCTTCTAAAATTAAAGATCAAGATGGTGATAAATGGATCCATGAAGATAAGGAAGAAGCTTTAAGATATTTTAAAGATTTAGGTACTGAACTTGAACTTGATAAAATTAAAAAAGATTTAGATTTATATAGAGTTGGATTTGATCATTATCAAAGTGAAAGAGAACTTTATAGAACTGGTAAAGTTGAAAAAGGGTTAGAAGCTTTAAAAAAGAGCGGCTACACTTATGAAGAAGGTGGCGCTTTATGGCTTAAAACTACTGAATTTAATGATGATAAAGATAGAGTTTTAGTAAAAAGTGATGGAAGTTTAACCTACCTTACTCCAGATGTTTCTTATCATAAAGATAAATTTGATAGAGGATACACTCATTTAATTGATATTTTAGGTGCAGATCATCATGGATATATTGCTCGTATTAAAGCATCTTTAAAGATTTTAGGATATAATCCTGATGAACTTGAAATTTTAATTATTCAAATCGTTAGACTTATGGAAGATGGTAATGAAGTTAAAATGTCAAAAAGAACAGGAAACGCAATTACAATCCGTGAATTATGTGAAGATGTTGGAGTAGATGTTGCACGTTATTTCTTCTTAAGCAAACCAATTGATTCTCATTTTGATTTTGATTTAACTTTAGCAAGAAAACAATCAAGTGATAACCCAGTTTATTACATTCAATATGCATATGCTCGTATGATTTCAATTTTAAATAAAGACTCATCTTTTGAAATTAAAGAAACATACCCTCTTTTAAATAATCCAAAAGAATTAGAATTAATGAAATTAATGGATGCATTTAAAAAAGAAATTGAAGAAATTTCAATAAGTAAAGAAGTTAATAAATTATGTAATTATATTTATAAATTCGCTCAAACTTTCCATAGTTATTATAATGATTCAATTATTATTGATGATAAAAATATTGAATTAACTAAAGAAAGATTAGCGTTAATTAAAGCATGTTCAATTGTTATAAAGAATGCTTTAAATTTAATTGGTATTGAAGCTAAAGAAAAAATGTAAAGATTATGATTGAAAGATATAGTATTAAAGAAATAGATAACATATTTTCATTAAGAAGTAGATATGAATACTTTTTAAAAGTAGAACTTGCAGTTATTAAAGGATATGTTGATTTAGGTATTATTCCTGAAAGTGATTATTTAGAAATATCTAAAAAAGCAAGGGTAAATGTTAAACGTATTAACGAACTTGAAAAAGAAACTAAACACGATGTTATTGCATTTACTCGCTCTCTTGATGAATATTTAGGAGAAGAAAAGAAGTGGGTTCATTATAACTTAACATCTACTGATGTAGTAGATACTGCTTTAAGTTTACAAATTAAAGATTCTAATAAGGTATTAATTGAAGATATGAAAAATTTATTAGAAACTTTAAAAGGCTTAGCAGTTAAATATAAAGATACTCCATGTATTGGAAGAAGCCATGGAATTCACGCTGAAGTTACTTCTTTTGGATTAAAATGGGCATTATTTTATGATGAACTTAAACGAGATATCCAAAGATTTAATTTTGAAAAGGATTTCGTAGAAGTTGTTAAAATTTCAGGAACAGTTGGTAATTTTTCTAATCTTCCTTATGAATTAGAAGGCTTAGTTGCAACAAATCTTGATTTACATCGACCAAATATTTCAACTCAAGTTTTATCAAGAGATAGACTTATTGGATATACTTATTCTTTATCAATGGTTGCGTCTTTACTTAATAAAATAGCAACTGAAATTAGACATTTATCAAGAAGTGAAGTGAGTGAAGTTAATGAACATTTCTCAAAAGGTCAAAAAGGAAGTAGTGCAATGCCACATAAAAAGAACCCAATTGGATGTGAAAATATATGTGGACTTTCTAGAGTTGTTATTTCTTCTTTAAATATTGCTTTTGAAAATAACCCTTTATGGCATGAAAGAGATATTTCTCATTCATCAACAGAAAGAATTTATCTTCCAGATGATATTAATTTAATTTCTTATATGTTAAGAAGAATGAATAATATCTTAAGTAATTTAGATGTACATCCTGAAAATATGTTAAGAAATATTAATATGTCTGAAGGAGTAATTTATAGTGGAAAAGTATTAAATTACTGCCTAAAAAATAATTCTTACAGTAGAGAAGAATTATATGATAGGATTCAATCTTTAGCGTTTCTTGCAATGGAATCAAAAACTCCTTTAAAAGAATTACTTAAAAAAGATGAAATCTATTCTAAAATCTTGGATCAAAAAACACTTGATGAGTTATTCTCATTTAATTATGTTTTTGACAAAATAAATTATATTTATAAGAGGGTTGGTATTTTATGAAAAGTATAGTTGTAGTTGGTGCTCAATGGGGAGATGAAGGTAAAGGTAAGATTACTAATTATTTATCTTCAAAAGCAGATGTTGTTATCCGTTATCAAGGTGGAGATAATGCTGGACATAGTGTTTGCTTTGATAATAAAGAATATCATTTAAGAACTATTCCAAGTGGTATTTTTAATGAAAATACATTAAATATCTTAGGAAATGGTATGGTTATTAATCCACTTCATTTAGTAGATGAAATGAATGAAATTAAAGAGAATGGTTATTCTTTAAATAATCTTGTTATTAGTGATAAAGCTACATTAGATTTAGAATATCATTTAGTACTTGATGGTTTAAAAGAAGCTAAACTTAAAGATAATAAGATTGGTACTACTAAAAAAGGTATTGGACCAGCTTATACTAGTAAAGCAGAAAGAAGTTCATTAAGAATGTCTAGTTTACTTGAACCTAATTTTAAAGAATTATATAAAGAAAAATTAGAAGACGCTAATAAATTAATTGAATTTTATGGTGGAACACCTATTGATTTTGAAGAATCATATGCAAAATATGAAAAAGCAATTGAAGTTTTAAAACCACATATTAAAGAAACAGTTTCTTTACTTCAAAAATTAAGAAAAGAAGGAAAGAAAATTCTTTTTGAAGGTGCACAAGGAACAATGCTTGATGTTGATTTTGGTACCTTCCCTTATGTTACAAGTAGTAACACTATTACAGGTGGAGCTTTAACTGGAAGTGGCATTGGACTTAATTACATTGAAGGTGCAGTTGCAATTTGTAAAGCATACACTACAAGAGTTGGAGAAGGACCTTTTGTTACTGAAATCTTTGGAGAAGACGCAAGTGTTATTAGAGAAAAAGCTCATGAATATGGAGTTGTTACAAAACGTCCTCGTAGAATTGGATATTTAGACCTTGTTCAAATGAAATATTCTCAAGCAGTTAATGGATTTAAATATATTGCGTTAACGTTACTTGATATTTTATATTTTGTTAAAGAAATTAAAGTATGTGTATTCTATAAACTTGATGGTAAAATCATTGATTATGTCCCAACATCATTAACTGATTTAAATAGATGTGAACCAATCTATAAAGAATTTAAACCATTTGAAAAAGATATTTCTCATATTACTAAATATGAAGATTTACCAGAAAATGCTAAAGAATATATCAAATTTATTGAAGATTATTTAGAATGTGAAGTTGTTA
>CAVKAB010000113.1:0-4324 GCA_963653985.1 Bacteroidaceae bacterium | reverse complement strand
CAATGCGTACAGCTGTTACAGGTAAAAATATCAGTGTTTCATACAAAGTTAAAGCAGAAATCGTTTCAAAAAATTAATAAAAACTAATTAATAAATAAAACAAAATAAAAAATATAAAAGGATTGATTAATTCTATATGAATATTTTAAGTAAGGGTTTGAATATATATCAAGCATCATATATTCTAGCATTAATAATTATTATATTCTTTGCAATTGCATTTATAGGATTAGCAATCCTTTATTTTAATTCAAGGAAGAAAATAATAACTCATTCAATTGAAGATGAAACTCTTCTTAATGATGCTAATGAGGAATTAGCATCATTAAGAAAGAAAAACAAAAAGAATATTAATTTAAAAGATTTCTATTTAAAAAAGAAAAGAAATTCTAAAATAGGAAGAATTATTTATGATACATTTATTAGTGTTTTCTTCTTAGGTTTATTATTTGGAGTAGGAGCGTCTTTTATCTATACATCATCTAATATAGTATGGATTGGAGATAAATCATCAATGATTATTGAAACTACTTCTATGGCAAGTTGTTATAAATCAAATAAATACTTATTTGATGATAATAACAATGAACTTGAAACCTATGAAAGAATCCAAAAATACGCTTTAATCACTATTTCTAATAATAAGTCATATATTGATGAATTAAAAGAATATGATGTAGCAGCATTTAAGATGGTTCAAGATAATGAAGAAATAACTGTAGTCCATAGATTAATAAAAATAGAGATCGATGAAGAAACTAATACTACTTTATATACTTTTAGAGGGGACGCTAATCCATCTAGTTTAGTAAATGAAACTAAAATCACTAAAGATAAGATTATTGGAGTATTAAATACTACCCATTATCATGGATTTAATAATTCCTTTGTAGGATATTTAATTAAATATTTAAAGAGTAATATTGGTATTATTCTTGTATGTGTAGGAGTTATGTTACTTTTTATCTATACTATATTATTTGATAAGGTAGTAAAGATCAGTGATGAAAGATATAAGAATATTCTTTTTATTAGAATGGATAATTTAAAATATAAGGTTAAGAAATTCCATGATCCTATTTTAAATTATAAAAGTAATACATCTACTTCAAGAGATGAAGAGGGTATAGAATATATATCTATTGAAAAATAATTATTATTTTAAATGAAATAAAGGATTCTAATTTTATATAATATTTAAGTAATTTTAAAAGGAGGTAAAAATGAAGAAATTTGAAATACATAACAAAGTCTTATTAAGTATACTTCCTTTTTTTATGGTAATTGCATTAATAGGAAGTGGATTTGCATTATTTGTATTTAATAATGAAGAACAAAATGAAAGTGCAAATATTACAATTAAAGTTGAAAATGGATATGAATTAGGGAATGTTTATTTAACTAGTAGCGATGCTACATTTGATGATTCTAGTGATGTATCTATTCCAAATAATATTGAAAGTAATGATACTTCATTATCTACTACATTATTCTTTGATTATAAGTCTTTATACTTTATAAGAAGTGATAATATCACTAAAGAAAGAGATTTTAATATTTATTATTATAATACTTCTAGTGAATCAGATGATTTTAGTTACGATAATCTACAATTAAATTTAGATATTGAAATTTCAAGTAGTGTTGCTAAAGATAGTATTGATTCTAGTACTTATTCATATGCTTATAGTACTAGTGCTATTGATTACATTGATTTAGATAGTTCTGAAGCAGGTATTGTTACTACTGATATAGAAGGTAATGAGTCTAATAATAAAACTACTCCATCTATTGCTGCAAGTTATAGTAACCAAAATAAAACTGCTAGTGCTACTTATACCCTTCAAACTGGTTTAATTAGTAATTCTAATTACCTAGTTAATTTAGATTTAGCATATAATTCTATTCTAGCTCCTAATGCAGAAAGTAATTCTAATTATTTTAGTGATGTCATCTCTAAAATGAAAGCAGCTATTACTAGTAGCAATACTTCTATCACATTAACATTCTATTTAACATATAATGAATAAATATTAATCACATGCTAAAACATGTGATTTTTATTTTATTCAGTTGGTTAGTGAGACTAACCAACTGAATTTTTAATAATAGCTTTCAAGATTATTTATTAAATTATTAAATGTATTATTTTTTAAATCTTTTAAAATAAAAGGTACTAAATAAAATGGTATGGTTAATATTTTTGATTCTTTATTATATCCGAGATTATTTGATGAAATTTTAATCGCTAAAAATAATTTATTATGATTTTTGAATTTTTCAAGTGAATTTAAAGAACCTCTAGATTTTTTAACATCAATTGGAATAATATAGCTATCATATTCAATAACAAATTCAAATTCGGAATTATTTTTCCCATTCCAATAAAATAATTTATATCCTTGATTGATAAGTTCATTAGCAACATAATTTTCAAAGAAAATTCCAGATAAAGTATTTGTTGTATTCTTATTAATAAAAGTTGTTGGATCAATGTTACTTTGCAAACTAAACAATCCCGTATCACTTAAATATAATCTAAATAAAGATTCATTTGAATCAATTAAAGGTATTGTGACAGTTTCTTTTACTAAATGTGATTTATTTACAATATAGGCTAATTCTAACCAATCAATTGGATTTTCATAATCTCTTGATCTAGTATTTTTTTCTATTAAAGATGACTTAAAATTTTTTGATTCTTTATTAAGCTCATTAAAAATATTTTGAAATACTTTCCTTGCTCTTATAATAGATTCATCACTTGCTTGATATAAGCTCATATCACTTAAATAGTTATCATATAATTCTTTTAATGTATTTCTTGATTCTTGATAGTTCTTTGTTTCTAAAAAAACATCACATGCTTCTGGCATCCCACCAACTAGTAAAAACTCATAGAATATTTTTAAAGCTTCATTGTGTGTTAAATCACTAGACTTTTTGTGATTAGAATAATCATTTAATATTGCATCATATAGAACCTTATTCCTATTAATTAAATACTCTTCAAAATTTAAAGGATATATTGTTAATTGATTTATTTTTCCAATTGGAAATAAGAATTTATTAGTGATGTTATTTTGACCTCTTTTGCTATTTTCTCTAACGATTTTAATTCTTACCATTGATCCAGTAACAATAATAGGTATTTCTCTAAACTCATCACAAAAATATTTCATTAAAGTAACTATAGGTAAACATTCTTGAGCTTCATCAAATATTAATAAGGTATCTTTATTAATAATCATGTCATTTTTTAAAGATAAAAAATTAATAATATCTTTAGGGTTTGTATGATTAAAAGCATAATCAACGAATTCATTATTTGTTTTACAATCAACATAAATATACTTATCTTTAAAATATTTGCTTGCAAACAAATCTCTAATCAAATAAGTTTTTCCTACTTGTCTTGCTCCCCATATCATTAACGGTTTTCTTCTTTCGCTTTTTACCCATTTTTCTAAATCAGCAATATATTTTCTATACATAAATATTAATCCTCATCTATATTTTATACTTAATTGTCACTTTTTTAAAGATATTTTATATAACAAATTGCCACTTTTGAAAGGATATTTAGTATAACAAATTGCCACTTTTGAAAGGTTAATCAGTATAGTAAATTGCCACTTTTTCTAATAATAATAAAAAAACACGATAAATATCGTGTTATTTTTTAATGGCGTCCTTAAGGTGATTCGAACACCCGACCTATCGCTTAGGAGGCGATTGCTCTATCCAAACTGAGCTACAAGGACATATTTATCCTTGTTATATAATATTATATAACAAGGATATTATTTAATTTAGAATGCACTTAAATCAAATAATGTAATATCATCATTTTCTTTAAGATTTTTTAATGCTCCATTTGCCTTTAAATATTTTATAACTTTATCAGGGATTTTTCCTCTCTTTTTAAAGTCTTCAATAGTTTCAAATGGTTTCTTCTTTCTTTCTTCAATGAAGTCTTTAACCCCAAGTTCTCCTAAACCATCTAAAACTTTAAATGGTGGAATTAAAGCGTTATTTTCGTAATCAATAACGAAATTACTTGCGTCACTTCTATTGATGTCAATATTGGTGAAAATAAATCCACGTTCTGCAAATTCAAGACAAGAAACTAATGTATCTTGGATACTTTCTTCTTTATTGGATAATGCTTTTTCTGGATTATTAGATTCTTTTCTTGCTTTATATTCCATTAACTTATCGTGAATTGCATCAATTCCCTTAACCATTGTTTCAAGGTCATATTGATCGCATCTTAAAGTAAAATAAGTAGCATAATAACTTAATGGATAATAAATTTTAAAGT